>NZ_CP016020.1:0-300000 GCF_001889165.1 Bacillus weihaiensis
TGTGATATGTAAGGTTTTTGAATGTTTTACCCCATTTTTGGAGTTTTTTTCTTATTTACAATGTAATAATAATTAGACAAACAACGAAAATACACCATATGTATACCATTCCTCGACCTTTTTTTAGTTTCCTCTACATAGCTTCAATCCTTATCCTGCTTGTGTTTAGAAATCCTATAATCGTATATTCCTATTGAGATTCTAGTCTTTTTTACCTGAAATGACCTAGTGGTAAATAATGGGTAATTATGTATATGAGAATTTTAACTGTAGACAAAAAAGAATCATAGGAAAAAAAATTCCTTTTTATTTACATTTTAGTTTATAACTGTATTAAATTGGGTATTTGTGTTATTGGTATATGTAGGAAAAACTGTTAGGAATAAAGAAAACATGTTTTTCTGAAGAAGTAAGAGCATGGATAATTTGAGAGCTCGCTTTGAGGTCTGGAAATATCTAAGGAACGATTATTGATCCGGGTACTCATCTTTTACATAAATGAGGAACCAAAAAAAACCATTTGATAGGAGAGGAAAACATGTCTGGAATTATCCGCGTTACCCCTGCAGAGCTAGTTAGTATGTCAATCGTTATTCAAGTGAGAGTAGTCAAGTAGGAGATCAAATTTCACGTTTAGACACAATGATTAGAGAGCTTGAGGGTATGTGGGAAGGTGAATCAAGCCGTGCATTCAGTGAACAATACCAAACGTTAAGACCTTCATTTGTTCAAATGCAGCAGCTTTTAGATGAGATTTCTACTCAATTAAACAGTACATCGAAAGCTCTTGAGGATGCTGACCAACAAATCGCAAGCCAAATTCGTGGCTAAACGTTAGATAAGAAAAGCAAGGGGCGTCGATTCTTACTAAGCGGCGCTCCTTCCTTATGAGGTGAAAGCATATGTACATAGAAGTAACGATCGATTTAAAACATTATCATGGAGACACTTTTGACCTCCGCCTATCAAATTATCACTCTGTGAAAGAAATGGTTTCAATTGTTTGGCAAGCGAAAAACCTTTCAAGCTCACCAAGGAAGGGTATTATTCGTGTGACAAACAAACAAAGTCGTACAAGGTAATGAAAGATTAATAGATGCAAGGATCTTTACGGGAGATCGAATTGAAATATTGTGAGGGAGTATAAGATGTCTACACAAATACAAAGTCATTTTTCATATTTACAGGAACAAATTGAAGCAGACGTCACACAGAAGGATCAAACCATAACGTTTTTGTTCCAAAAAAAAAATTAAGCTTGATCATCCACATGAAGTCTCCTTTCTTTCTGAGGTCAATCAAACGATCCAGAAAAAATAGAGATGAAGGATGATGAATTATGTATTGAATACAAGCTGCCGCAAACTTACTCATATTTTCCTCGTCACGTTCAAAGATTAGATGAAAAAGAGCGCTATATTCTTGCTTATCATTTGGTTCAACTTGTTAAACAGCATTCACTCTCAAGGTTCATCTTCTTGTATGTCCTGAAAACATAGTTTTTGATCAAGGATTACAACCTTATTTGCTACATTTTGGAGTGATGGAAAGTCTTCCACCATATGAAAAAAATTCAGACCAATTATTCCAAGAAGTAAAAGCAACAGTTGCTACTTACTTGATCGTACATATACCTTTGAGCAATATGTTCGCTTTTTCCAAACATTAAAGCTCTCTTCCCTAACTAAAAGGATTCACGAAGCTAGTTCCCTACAAGATCTACTTATCATTATTGAAGAAAATATAGAAAGGCTAAAAAAAGATCAAGCAAATTATACTGTGGTGAAGAAACAATCTTGGAAGCTGACGCGTGGCATCATGTATGGTGTCATCATTTGCTTTATTCCAGCTCTTATTTATTCCTTGTATTCGTTCTTTTTTGTCCAACCAAAGCAAACGAGCTTTATTCAAAGCGCAGGAGTTCTTCCTACAAGATCAATACAGTGATGTGGTGACAGAGCTTCAGCCATATGAAATTGATGATATGCCTATAGTTACACAGTATGAGCTAGCCTTTCTTACATCATAAATGAATCATTAACAGAGGATCAGAAGGAAACCGTTCGAAATACGGTTACTCTTCAAACAGATCCACAATATTTTCATTATTGGATCTATATTGGACGCGGAGAAGCTGAGGAAGCATTAGATATTGCAAGGTTTAGAGGATCGCGACTTAGTTCAATTTGGACTATTAAAATACAAAGAGCAAGTGAAGTCAGATGATGAATTGGACAGGGAAGAACGTCAGCAGACTCTAGCTGAAATTGAAGATGAAATAAATGAATACGAAAGACAAAAGGAAGAAGTTCAAGCAGCAGAGGAAAAAGAGGTAAATGAAGGAACAGAAGGAACTGTTGAAGCAGATGAAGCGGATAATGGTCAATTAACCGAACCAGCCGAACAGGCTGAACCAGCATCAGCCCCGGAAGCCTCAGACGCTAGCGATAAAAGAAACAGAATCTAAAGAAAAATCAGGTGAATGATGGCATAGAACGTGGAGGTGGACCGATGAATATTCTTTGGATTTTTCATCAAGAAGCATATCAGAAATTAGAATGGAAACAAATACAAAAACAACAAGTTACAATTGGCTCGGAATTAGAACATACTGTTACCTTTCAAACCTATCCAAAAAAAGAAGAACCAATCACTATTCGTAAGGAGGAGGAGGGGTTTTCATTCCATGTGGGTTCCTCCCAAACTCGAAAGTTGGAGCCCCTCAAAGCATATAAGATCAACATTGAAAATGAGCAGTTCACCCTTTATTTAAGTCAACAAAAAGTAGAGAAGCAAATTTACTATATAGGACATCTGCCTGAACTGTCCTTCTCGACAAGGAGGATGCACAATCCACTTTCTTTAAACAAGCAGATGAGGGGATGAAAGAACAAGGATCTTCGATCTTTTACGACAGGGAATGAATGGGTGCTAGAAGGATCTATGGATGAGACTGTGTTCGTAAATGGTCAGAGAGTACATGCAAAACAAAGGATTCATACCGGTGACGAAATTGTTTGGCCCTTTATGAGCATGACATTGATTGAGGATGATTTTATTCAAGTGGATAGCGTATCAACTGTTCACACCTCCCTACCTGTAACAAAACAGCCAGATTCTGAGATGAAAAAGTAGTATCTTTATCGTAGGGCGCCCAGAATGGTGTATGACTTACCGATGAAAAAGTACAGCTGTCATTTCCTGGCCAGGATACGGAGGGGTCCAATCGGAGTCTTTGGTTAATCATTATGCCGCCGCTTGTGATGCTTCTCGTCATGGGGTTAGTTGCCATTTTAGTTCCAAGAGGGATTTTTATTATTGTCTCATTAGTCATGTTTATGACGACCTTAGTGACATCAACTGTTCAGTATTTTAAAGACAGAGGAAATCAAAAGAAAGCTAAGGAGCGTCGAAAACGAATATATACAAATTATTTGCATACAAAAAGCCGAGCTACAACAAGTAGCAGACAAACAAAAGGATGTCCTTTTGTTTCATTTTCCTTCTTTTGAACGAATGAAGTACTTAACAAGCCAGCATTCAGACAGATTATGGGAGCGATCATTAGAGAGCCCGGATTTTCTCCAATTTCGACTTGGAACAGGAACGGTTCCAGCAAGCTACAAGATTAGTGCTACATCCTCTGATATGTCTAATCGAGAGATGGATGAATTGCTAGAGGAATCACAAAAGCTTGAAAACAGCTATCAATCTTAGAAAACTTACCGATTACTGCAGACCTCTCTAAAGGTGCAGTTGGGCTAATTGGAAAGAATGCAGTGTTGAAAAATGAGCTCCATCAAATGATTGGACAGCTCGCATTTTTTCACAGCTACCATGATTTGCGTTTTGTCCTTTTATTTGATGAACTGGAGTATCTGGAATGGGAGTGGATGAAGTGGCTTCCGCATTTTCAGGTTCCAAATTCCTATGCGAAGGGATTTATTTATAACGAAAAAAAACACGGGATCAACTGCTCTATTCATTGTATGAAATGATTCGTGAACGAGATCTGGAAGAGGATAAAGAAAAGCTTCGCTTTGCTCCTCACTATGTGTTTGTTGTGACAAACCACCAGCTTATTTCAGATCACGTCATTCTAGAGTATTTAGAGGAGCATCGTTATTTAGGAATATCTGTTAATTTTGCAGCGGAAGCGAAGGAAAGCTTAACAGAGAATATTCATACTCTTATCCGCTATATCAATGACGAGCAAGGAGATATTCTTATTCAGGATAAAAAGGCTGTAAAGATACCTTTTAGTTTAGATGCACATAAACGAGAAAATAACGAGGAGTTTGCGCGACTTTTAAAAACGCTAGATCATCAAATTGGAATGACAAACTCCATTCCAACTAGTGTGACTTTCCTGGAAATGATGAATGTTAAGCAAGTCGATCAGCTTCCTATTAAACAAAATTGGCTAACGCGTGAGTCGGCTAAATCGTTAGCTGTACTATTGGTTTAAAGGGGAGAGAGGATAAAGTTGAGCTGAATTTACATGAGAAGGCACATGGACCTCATGGATTATTAGCGGGTACCACAGGTTCAGGGAAAAGTGAGCTTTTGCAAACGTACATCTTATCCCTAGCTGTTCATTTTCATCCACATGAAGTGGCCTTTTTGCTTATTGACTATAAAGGTGGAGGAATGCACAACCTTTCAAGAAAATGCCTCATTTATTAGGAACGATCACAAATATTGAAGGAAGTAAGAATTTTAGCCTGCGTGCATTAGCATCGATTAAAGCGAGCTGAAAAGCGTCAGCGTTTATTTGACGAGTATCATGTTTCACATATTAATGACTATACGAAGCTATATAAGGATAAAAAAGCGAATCAGCCGTTACCACATTTGTTTTTAATATCAGATGAATTTGCGGAGCTAAAAACGGAGGAGCCTGATTTTATCCGTGAGCTTGTAAGTGCTGCCCGGATTGGACGTAGTTTAGGTGTCCATCTTATTCTTGCAACACAAAAGCCTGGTGGTGTTATTGATAACCAAATTTGGAGTAATGCACGCTTTCGTATTTCCTTAAAGGTGCAAAATGCAGAGGATAGCCGTGAAATCCTTAAAAATGGAGATGCGGCATCTATTACTCTGACAGGTAGAGGGTATTTACAGGTGGAAATAACGAGGTATATGAGCTTTTCCAATCAGCTTGGAGTGGTGCCCCTTATCGTGAAGAGGAGACGTACGATTTAGAGGATGAAGTCCGCCATTGTGACGGATCTTGGCTTAGTGCCATTATCAGAGGTTTCGACCCAAAAACAGCAACAAAAAGAAAAAATAACGGAAATCTCTTCTATTGTCCAAAGAATAGCAGAAACACAAAAAGAGATGAACGTTGAAAAGCTTCAAAGCCCGTGGCTTCCACCTCTTGAATCGAGATTGTATCTAATAAAAGAGGAGGAGCAAAAGGAAAGGTCGACGATTGTATTCGCAATGATTGACGAGCCTGAAAAGCAAAGTCAAACGAATTATCCATACCAGATCATTGAAGATGGGAACATTGGGGTGTTTGGTTCATCAGGCTATGGTAAAACAACAACTTTACTTACTTTACTTTTAGGGATAGCTAGAAGGTATTCGCCAGAAGAGATTCATTATTATTTGATGGACTTTGGAAATGGTGGATTATTGCCTCTTAAGCAGCTCCCACATACAGCAGATTATTTCTTAATCGATCAAGAACGTAAGATGGAGAAGTTCATGAATATCCTAAAAGAAGAGATTGCGAGAAGAAAGCAATTATTTCAAAAGCAAGAGGTAAGTTCGATCAAGATGTATAACGCATTAAGTGAAAAACAGCTACCTCTCCTCTATTTAGTTATTGATAATTTTGACATCGTGAAAGAAGAGATGCTAGACCTTGAACAACAGTTAAACCAGTTTGCAAGGGACGGCCAATCTCTCGGTATATACCTCATGCTCACAGCAACAAGAATTAATTCTGTACGTCAATCGTTAATGAATAATTTAAAAACGAAAATCGTCCATTATCTAATGGATCAAACAGAGGCTTATACGATGTTAGGAAGACTTGAATTTGCTCCGGAAGCAATTCCTGGCCGAGCCATTATAAAGCAGGAATCAGCCTACTTTTCACAGGTGTATCTACCTACTGAAGGGAACGATGACTTTGAGCAAATGGCGAATGTGAAGGCAGAGGTTCATGAGCTAAAAGATGTTTATGCACATGTGGATAAACCACAAGCCGTACCTATGTTACCAACAGAGCTGAATATCGTTTCTTTTGCTGCCTATTATGAAAAGAAAAAGGGATTACTTCCTATCGGGCTGGATGAAGAACAAGTCACACCTGTTTATGTGAATTTTCTTAAAGTAAAGCATTGTATCGTTCTCGGTCAGGCACAAAAAGGAAAAAACGAACACACTAAAAGCATTTATCCATACGGCATTAGAGCAAGAAGTAGATCAACTCGGTGTGTTTGATTCCATCGATCGCGGTTTAGCTTCTTTCATAGGTGATAACCGCTTAGTTTATTTAGAAGGGAAAGAGCACATTGCTTCTTGGCTCGATAAGGTAGAAGAAATCATGACTGAGCGGGAAAGTATCTATCATCGTGAAATCAGTCTAGGAAACTCAGTACCTGTATTTACACCGGTGTTTCTAGTCATTGATGGATACACACGTTTTTTACAAAATCTTGATCATCTCCTTCAAGATCGCCTCGTCAAGTTTATGAAAGAGTATAGCCATCTTGGCTTTAATATGATTGTTTCAGGAAGTAACAATGAGCTAACGAAAGGATATGATCCTTTAACTCTTGAAATCAAACAAATTCGCCAGGCGGTTGTTCTTATGAAAAAATCGGAGCAAACGATCTTTACACTCACATATGATCGAAAAGAAAAAGAAATTCAACCAGGGTATGGATACTATGTTGAAAACGGTAAAGAACAAAGTATTCAAATTCCATTAGTGAATGTGGAAAGGAAGGCACATGTATGAACCAGCTAGTAACGATACTCAAACTTTTACTCGTTATTGCTCTTATTGTTGTTACCCCACTGGTTTTCTTTCAAACTATCGGAGATAATCCGTTTAAAGTTGAAAAAGCGAGTGCAGCACAAAGGATCGCCATTATTAACGAAGATATGGGAACTGAGGAGGAGGGCGAACAAATCCAATTTGGTCAGGATGTTGCAGCCATATTAAAGGAAAACTCTGCCTTTGAATACACAGTTGTCGGAAGAAGTGCAGGAGAAAACGGATTGAAAAATCAAAAGTACGATGCCGTCGTATATCTCCCGTCAAACTTTTCTGAAAATGTCATGACTTATAATGAAGAGAATCCAGTCAAAACAAATTTTGAGTATAAAGTACAAAGTCAGTTAAATAGCATTAATAAAGAAAAAGTGGTATTAGAGCTTGAAAAAGCAACGAAAAAAGTAAATCAAAAAATTTCAACGCTCTACTGGAATTATATCTCTGTTGATATGGAAACAATCCGACAGGAATTTGATGAAATTCTTCAAAAAGAAATTGCCTTTCAAGAGGCGATGAAGGCCTTCTATCAACCAAGCTCTAAAGATCTCGCTGGACAAATTGAAGAACAAAGAATGATGCTAGCAAGCTTGCAATCTTCTATTCAGAATACGAGCGAAAGAACACCGGATCAGAAATCCCTGCTTGAAGGGTATGAAAAAAGCTTAGCTAGCTTCGTAGAATTTGTTGAGCAATATAAGGAATATCAAGATAATCAACAAAAGGTACTAGCCGACATGCAAACAGAGGCCATTTTAACGGTGAATCAAGCGACTCAGGATCAACAGCCTATGTTTATGCAATCAAAGCAGCTGTTTGATGACGAAGGGAATACGTTCATTGAAAATATGAAAAAGCTTGATACTCAAATGTTTAACCAAACGCAAACCTTTGGGCAGCTACAAGAGCAAAGGTATAGCCTTGTGAGTAAACAATTAAGTGAATATGAAACCCATCAGAAAAAGGTGTTGGATTTTTACCAACAATTAAAGGATTCTACTGTATTAAACAACGTGGAAGCAAAGCTTGCTGAGTATAGTGAGTCATTAAGTGAAGCACCAGAAGAGCCAGAAGAAGAAGCTCCAAAAGAGGAGAAGGAAAAGAAAAACCAGACAAAAGCAACATTACTTGCAGCAGACACTGGTCAAGAAGGTTCTCCTGAAGAATCTCAAGAAGAGGAACAACCGGAGGATACGGATATACCTTCTGGAGATGACACCGAGGAAGAACAACCAAAAAATCCAGAAGAAGAGCCCTCAGAGCCACCAACGAATCCAGATACACCAGAGGATACAGGCTTTGTAAATTTAGAGGCCGAAAGAAACGAGCTTTCTGCGATTATTGAAGAGATTAATAAACTAAAGGAAACCCTATCAACCAATACAGACCAAAATTCAGAGGAATACCTTTCCGCTTTAGAAGGGTTAGGGAGTGTGCAAGATCGAATTGCAGTTGTAGCAGAATCATTACGTGATAAGGAAAGCGGTGGTACTAATCCGCTTCAAGAAAAACTAGAAGAATTACAAGAGCTACTTACTACAACGAGTGAAAAAGTAGCAGGTTTAGAGCTTGATAAGCAAAATCTAGAAGACCTGCGTGATACTCTTATTGAAGAAAAAATGATTTAATCAAGGAAAAGAATCTACTAACCGAGGAAAAAGAAGCATTACAACAGCTCTATGATGACCTCTTTACTCAAGCTACTAAACTAGAGGAAGAGCTGAATCTATACAAGGATTATGAGGCAAATATAAAAGAAGAAATCGAGAGAAAAGAACAAAGTATCTTAGCGTCTAAAGCCTTATCTGAAACACGGAAAACAAGAGTGAACGAATTCTTTTCCAAGGAAATAAAGAGCAAAGATTTACTCGATATGATGTTCTATTATTCCTACCTAGACCGATACGAGGCCACGTTAATAAGCATGGCTTCAATTGATCAGGCAAAAATAGATACCTTAACAAATGAAGCTTTACAGCAGGAAGCGAATAAGATTGTTGAAATTAAGGATGATGAGGACGTTGTCTGGACAAAATTGAGTGAAGACTTACCGTCCACTAAGGATGCACTTAATACAATGGAGGATCAATTCACCCTGTTTATGGCTGAATATGAAACGAGTGTAAACGAAAACCAGGATATTTTAGTGAAGAGCCTTGAGGGGATTCAAGAGGATGCTCAAAATATTCTTACTCAAATTCAACAGCCTGAATTAAAGCTTTCTCAAGCACCACCGACTTCAAGTGTTGAAGGGCAGCAAATGGTTTCAGGATCTGAGCAAATAACGGAACAAATGGACTCTATGCATACGTGGCTGGAATCTGTTCAAGAAAGTCAGAGTGGAATCATCGATTATACAAATGAGCTCCAAGGGAGAATAAGCGATGTTCAAGCGGATGCGGATAAACTCAACTCCAAATGGGCGTCAAACGTTGCCTCAACAGAACTCATTCGTGACGATGTATTTAGTGTGTTAGGAAATACATTTGTTGATGGGCAGTCAAATGGATATGTGTATGACTTCTTAACAAATCCATTAAAGGTAAGTGGAGACATACCGGAAGAAACGAAGAGCACAACCGTTCAAAATATTCCGCCTGTTGTGGTGTTATTCATCGTATTAGTTTGTAGCCTTTTAGTTGGCTATACAAGCTATTATTTCCAACAACCACCAGCGTGGATTCAAGCAGTCCTATTCACCTTGTTAAATCTAATAGTAGGCTTTGTTATCAGCTTATTCGGTCTTGAGATTTATCCATTAAGAGAAGAAAGTGCAGTGGAATGGACAGTGTTTACGATCTTATTACTCACTGTGGGATCGGCTCTTGTAAGAGTCGCGCTTTCGGTCCATTTATTAGCGGGTGCATTTATTACAGTTGGCTTAGTGATATTCTATGTCACACCTTTACTTGCCTTAACAACACCAAACTTCAGCTTCCAAGATCCAATGTCGAAGGTGTATATGAGTATCCAATATGGAACAGAATCCTTATTTACACAGGCGATAGTTGTTCTTGGCTTACTATTAGTAGGGTTGGGTGCATTACAGTATTTTATTGGTAGATCAAAAATGCTACAGGTTGAGAAAGGTCAAGAAGCATATGAAGCGTAGGCATCTAGTGAAAGTTTTCTTGTGTCTGGTGATCCTGACACTTTATCACCTTGCCGAAACAACGCAGGTATATGGGGAAACGACAATAGATGAGCTTGAACCAAATGATTATCAAAAAAACAAAGGGAATAAAGAATATAAGCTAAATCAGCAACAAAGCAATCAACGATCTTCCATTCCAGAGGAACAAAAAACACTAACCTTTGAGGGGAAAAGGTATCGAATGATGATCAGGTTCTACAGAGTCTTTTCTCAAGTGAAGTGAAAAATAGTAACACAATTAAAGCAAAAGCTGAAGGTTTAGGACTATTTTCTTCCGAAGAGAAGGTGGCACAAAGTAGTGTTGAAGACTCAGTCACATCTAAAGGATCACCTTTAACCCTGCTTATCATCGTGCTTGGTTCAATTTGTATGTTGTTACTAATTGTGATTTTAGTTGTTTGGGGAAAATCATTGAAGCAAGAGGTTCAAAAAAGATAGGTCGTGTGTTGATGGTTTAGGAGGGGATAATGGTAGATGTATTTCCTCCTTTTCTCTATTTTAATAAAGGCAGTTTTCTCTTAGCTTGTTGCTTTCCTAAAATATCCGAAGTGTAAAGATCTTGCCCCTAGGAACAAGATTTTTCTCTCTGTAAAGTAAGAGCAGCTTTTTTCTTACATACCTTGGTATTAGCTGGGAGTGCTGACGGTATTCTTTGAATGATTACTATACAGAAACAAAGACTAAGAAAAAGAGCCTACATAAATGAGGTGAGAATATGAGTTTGGCGGATTCCCTTTTTAGTATTCAAAAAACAATTTCGAATCGATCAAATCAAGTAGATGAAAAGATTGAAAGATTAACAAAAGCGAAAAATGATCTTCTAGATGAACAGCAGCTTTTTCTAAAAGAAATCAAAACGATTAAGGAACCTGATCTAGGCAATGAATGGCAAGGACAGCGAGCAACTGATTATGATGAGGAACGTGAGGACGCATATATTATCTTAAAGGACATCGGACAAAATGACTTTGAAGATTATCAGCAAAAGATTGAAAATAAGATCAATAGTTTAGAAATGGATCGAGCTCTTCTTAATGTGACGAGTGCCCTTGCATTTGAGGCTGGAAGACTAGTTGATCGTGGTGAGGATGCGGTGGAAGAGCTATCTGACCGAATTAGTGAATTAAGAAGGCGGTTATTCTAATGGTGACGATTAAACTAAATTATGGAACGGTAGTGAAGGAGCTTAATGAGGCAAAATCAGCCCTGCAATCCATTAATCTACGATCGCCAAGTTTAAAGGAGATGGGGAAAAACAAACTAGACTACACAAGCTATTTTCTTGAAAGAGAAGCACAAATCCACCAACTACTTTCGGAATATGTCTCCATAGTAGAGAAAAACATTGATGACACAAAGGTAAATGTACGATCATTAAAAGAACAAGATGAAGCTATTACGAGATGGTAAGGCGAATCATCACTTTACTTATCAAAAGAGAAGAATCCTTATTGTATTAGATACTAGTCAGAACAACTGGGGGGCACAATTCATAGATGGATTGTTGTCCCCTTTTTCATCATCTAATAATGTGTAAGTAATGATAATGAATGGAGGAAAAGGATGAAATTTTTAATGAACTTTGGAGATACAAACTTTATTGGAGTAGCAAACGCTAGTGAATACAAAGCATTCGTAGGAGAAGATTGGGAATTAGATAGTCTCTTACGACATTTCGGAGACGAGATGAAGTGTGGACATATTTTGGTTTTTCAAATGACTGAAGAAGGCATTGAACATTCCTGGAGAGTAGAAGTTAAAATAGGTACGGCAGAAATAGCTGATCCATGCTTTAGGAAAGCAGTAGGGTACTTGGAAGTAACGGAGAACCAACTATATTTAGTGGATTATGATTGCCTTACAATGGCTGCTCAGTTTAAAAATCACAATGTACCTAATCGCAATTGCTCTATAAATAAAATCAAAATAGATAACGGTACATATAAGGTTGAAGTAGTTCAATATTATAACGTAGATAAAGATGAGTATATTGGGAGATCTGATACAGACGTTTTACTACATTTCATAAAGGGAGCAGCCAGCTTACCGATAGCAGATCGTGTATTTTGGTGTACAAATTAAGTGAATAGGCTGTTTTCACATAGATTGTTAGTTTCTATGCCTCTTACTATCTAGTTTGCTCACTTCAATAATTAAACAAATTAACAGACCTGAGAATACTCCGAAATAAGTAGAATAGACTAATGAACTATCCGGTGCGTTAACTGCACTCGCAATAAACAAACAACTTATAAAGCCCATCATTCCACCGGCAATAATCGCTACTACTATTCTAATAAGCATAAAAAAAATCCTCCCCAAGTTTATCAATATTTTTTGTTCTGTTAGTTTAAGCACTTTTCTTCACAGTTACAGTTTTGACATCTATTTTAACATAAAATTACAATTGTTGCGTTGACACAGCAATTGTCACAATGTTACAAGGTGCAATTTCGAATGATATTTCGAGTGTTTAGATCCAATAAACATGAATATATAAAGAAAAAACAACAGACTAAATCATATGCGATTTAGTCTGTTTATTAGTGTGCTATTTTAAATGGTTCTCCACTGAAATGGACCTACTTACATGATAAGGAAGGGCTTTTAGTGCCAAAAAGAGTTAATTAATAAGAGGAATAAGGATAAGCCAAAATGGAAAAGAAGGCAGAGAACACCTTCATTCCAATTTGCTTTATTTCCCCTAGAATTAATAAGGACCTGCGATGCTTTTAAAATTTAAAGCGGTTGACGATCTTCTGTAATTCTTCAGCTAAATGTGAGAGCGAGAAGGCTGCATCAGATATCTCTTCTAGAGAGCCTAATTGTTCTTGTGTAGCTATAGCGATAGCTTCAGAGCTAGAAGATGTTTCTTTCGTTCCTACTTCAAGAGTTGAAAGGGTATATTGAATACCTTCAACACCAGAAGTTAATTGTTGTGTTGCAGAAGCCACCTCTTGAATTTGGGAGGCTACTTGTCCGATTAGACTTAATATCTCACTAAATTGATGGTTCGTATCAGTCACTAAGTTCATACCTAAATGGACATTTTGCTGAACGTTTTTAATATTATTTTCCGTATCCTTCGAGTCAGTTTCAATTGTGGAAACTAATCGTTTAATATGACCGGCAGATTTGTTTGTTTCGTCAGCCAGCTTTCGAACTTCTTCTGCTACTACGGCAAAGCCTTTTCCATATTCTCCTGCCCGAGCAGCTTCAATGGCTGCGTTCAATGCAAGCAGATTTGTTTGTTCTGAAATAGTACTAATTAGAGAAGTGATATCACTAATCTCAGTTGTACTGTTTACTAATGATTCTAATCCAGTACCAGCTTCGTGAACAGATTGACTAATTAATGTCATTTGATTTGCCATCTTATTTAAAGTAGAGGCACCCATTTCTGCCTTATCTCTCATAAAAGAGGAATTCTCTGCAATATTGCTCGTATTAACCGTCACTTCGGATAGGTTGTCTAGTATCTCATTAATTGATTTTGAACTTTCTTCTGTCAGAGAACTTTGAGTTGTACTCGCTAAGGCAATGTCCTTCATTGAGTTAGATACATGATTAGATGTCATTTTAGATTGTTCAGCACTTGCCGATAATTCTTCGGAAGAAGCAGCGACTTGCTCCGATGAGTCGCTTATTTGTCTGACGATACTTCCTAGTGAATGAATAAAAGTATTAAATGATCTAGCGAGCTGACTAAATTCATCTTTCCCCTTAATTGTAATCGTTTGGGTCAGATCTGCTTCTCCTTGTGCAATATCTTCAAGTTGTCTATTTAAGCTTTTAAGAGACCCTAAGGTAGATCTTAGAAGGAGTGTGCTGAACAAAATGCTTACTATAATTGTAGTTGTTGTTACGATTAGGATGAACCATTTACTGATGGTTGCAGATTTTTTAATATCTGCTTTTAAGCTCTCAACATCCTTATCTAATTGATCAACTACTTCATTTACGGACGGATCCAGTACATCCTTTCTTAGTGTTCTCTCTTCACCAAAGTGCATGGATTTAGCCAGGTCGGGACTTGTGGAAAATTGAGATACCACTTCCTGATTCAAGCTCCAATATTCTGTGAAGTTTTTTTGGATGTCCTCGACATTCGATCTATATTTTTGGTTATGGATGAGGGACTTCAATTGCTCTAAAGTAGTGAAAATATCTTCTGCTTTTTCTTTCATTCCCTCAGTAAACTCTTTTTCCCCAGTGATGATAAAAGCTCTTTCATCATTTGATAATCCCGCTAACCTGTATTGGATATGTTTAATTTTATTTTGAACCTCCATTTTATCTGTTAAAAGCTCATCCTTTTTGACAGTAGAGGAGTTAATGAAAATAGATAAGCCTCCAATTAGCAATAATGAAAAAATTAAAATGGAGATAATACCTAAAAGTTTTGTTCTCATCTTCACGTGTGCATTTTCCTTTCATTGTTACATTTTTTAAGAAAATAAAGGCTAATGAACCTTTCATATAAAAATTTTTTAAGGTCGATTTATATGTCTGTACTATATATCGACAAATTTAGACAAATTATAAGGGGACTTTTATTAGTTTAGAAAACTGTTGATACATGAGGTGGATAAATCTTACCTAAGAGGCATACAGCCTACCATTAATCTATTAAAGCTAAAGCGTGGGTGAAAAGGTCTTACGTGATATGCTACTAGAAAAAGGCATGTAAAAACGCACAGACATGATAACCTGTGCGTTACGTGATTTATTGATTTCTATTTGTTGCTAAAGTTGAATTGCTACTAGCGTAATCCTTAGTTAATGAAAGGCTAGCTGGGACAAGTATGCTTTGTTTTTGACAATCTCTTCTATTCAAACGTTCCTTTCACAATCGCTTCACCATTTTCAACCATTTGTTTTCCTCTAGCCCATACGGATTGTATCGTTAGCTGCTCGTCTAATAAAACGAGATCTGCGTCTTTTCCTATCTTGATTTCACCCTTTTGCTGAAGCTTGAGAATCCTAGCAGGGTTACTTGTTATTACTTTAAGTGCGGTTGATAGGTCGATGTTTTCCTGTTGAACAGCTTGTTTTACTTCTTGGAAGAGAGTACTAACGTTCCCGATTTTGAGACCAATCATTTCACCGTGCTGATCAAAGTCTGGTAGGCTTGCTTGACCGTCTGAAGTGAAGGTGATTTGTTCGATTGGGACACTGGCTTCAAGCATGCGTTTTAATCCCGTACTACATTTTACTTCGCCTTCTTCTAGAAATTTAGGAATCGTACTAGTCGTGAAATCAACCCAGCCACCTTGGAGAGCGTATTGAATGCCAGCTTCAAAGAGGTGTGGATTTCGATTAATATGTGTAGGATAAAACTGACGAATAGGGAGATCAGTTGATGAGACAACATCTAATAGTAAATCCAAGTGTTGAAGACTGTCACCAACGTGAATATTTACAATTCCTGCTTTACCTGATAACATTCCACCAATTCGTGCAGCTGAGGCAAGCTTTGCAATTTCTTCAACAGTTGGTTGAGAAGATCGGTGGTCACTTATGGCGATCTCGCCAACTCCGATAATCTTATCAATAAGTATTAGATCGTCTTCAATTTTACCTGTAAGTGTTTTAACTGGTACTTGGTAGGAGCCCGTATGGACGTAGCAGGTGATGCCTTCCTCCTCGAGCGCCCTTGCTTTTGCTAAGAGATTGGGCATTGTGCGCGTAGTGCCATCTGTACCTATAACGCCGACAAGTGTTGTTATACCTGCAGTTGTAGCCTGCGATAATTGTATTTCGGGGGTGCGCGTCTTGTAACTACCTTCGCCACCACCACCCGTGATATGAACATGTGAATCAATAAACCCAGGTACCACCTTTAAACCACTAGCATCAATGACCTTCATATTAACAAATGAAGATGGCAAAAGAGTAATTTCATCTTCAATAAAGCCGATTTTATCATGTGTGAGGAGAAGATCCTTCTTCCCTATATAATCCGGTGCATAAACCTCACCGTTTTTAATGAGAGTTAACATATTGAGATTCTCCTTTTAAGGTGCCAGTCCCCCAGTGCGTTAAAGCGCTGGGGGACTGGCACCACTATTAGCTTTGTTCGAATAGCTTGCAGATTTCGACGATCGTTTGGGTGCTTTTTTCCATGTTTTCAATTGAGATAAATTCAAATTTACCGTGGAAGTTTTCGCCACCCGTAAAGACATTCGGTGTTGGAAGTCCCATATAAGATAGCTGTGATCCGTCTGTACCGCCACGAATAGGTTCTACGATTGGCTCAATTCCAAGGTTCTCCATCGCTTGATGTGCGACATCCACGATGTATTTAACGGGTTCAATTTTATCTCTCATATTGTAATATTGATCATTTAGTTCCAATATGATGGCTTCTTCGCCGTAAACACCTTTAAATTCGGCAACGAGTTCAGTTAGTTTCGCCTTTCTCTCCTCGAATGCATCTTTATCGTGATCACGAATGATATAGTGGACTTTTGTTTCTTCTACGTCACCCTCTATTGAAATGAGATGGAAGAAACCTTCGTAGCCCTCTGTAAATTCAGGAGCCTCCATAGCAGGTAATTTACTTTGGAAAGCCATCGCAATTTTAGCGGAGTTCACCATTTTTGCTTTAGCTGTACCTGGGTGAACATTATTTCCTTTGAATGTAATTTTCGCGGCTGCTGCGTTAAAGCTTTCATATTGAAGCTCCCCTAAAGGACCACCATCAATTGTGTAAGCAAAGTTAGCGCCAAAAGCCTTTACATCAAATTTATGTGGACCACGGCCGATTTCTTCATCAGGTGTGAACGCAACACGGATCTTCCCATGCTTAATGTCAGGATTAGAGATCAGGTATTGCATGGCTGTCATAATTTCGGCAATGCCGGCCTTATTGTCTGCACCCAATAATGTCGTACCATCCGTTGTCATTAATGTGTGACCTTCGTAATTTTTTAGGCTTGGGAATTGGGAAGGAGACATAATGACCTGTAAAGCTTCATTTAGGACAATGTCTTTCCCGTCATAATGTTGGACTAGCTGAGGACTGACATTTTTTCCTGTGAAATCCGTTGCCGTATCAACATGTGCTAAAAATCCAATTGTCGGGACTTCCTTATCTGTGTTTGAAGGAAGCGTTGCCATCACATAGCCATTTTCATCAATTGTGACCTCCGACATTCCGATTTCCTTCAGTTCCTCTACAAGCATATTGGCTAATGTTAATTGACCAGGTGTTGATGGGCACACCTCATTTTGTTCGTTTGATTGTGTATCAACCTTCACATAACGCGTTAATCTTGTTATTAAATCCTGTTTCATATGTATTCCCCTTCCTTATAGTAGGATAGCTTTATCATATCATTTTCAATAAAAAAATGCCCTGTGAACTAATCACAAGGCTCTTCCTTTTTCTAAATGTCGTAATCCATTTAAATCTAGAATGCTAAATCCAACCTTTGAGAAAATAGGTAAGAAGATAAACGCGATTAACTCGGTTGTTGCTTGTGCTAATCCTAAACCAGATGGACCCAGTAGCCAAACGGTAGGATAGCTAATCCAAAACACCGTTAAGTACGCAGCGGTACGCGTATAATGACTAGATAACTGCTTTCCACCTCGGACCGCTATTTTTCGTAGTGGATACCATATGATATAAAGAATAATAAACAAAGCGACAACTCCAAGGAGATACCAAATATACTTGATGTTTTCACTTGAAAAGTCGGCTATAAGTCCCGTTAAAATCATAAATACATCAGCAAACACTAGAGATATAATTAACGTTTTATTTTTCTTCTCAAAAAACATAGCAGTAAATGCTAGAGCAATAAGCAGCATAGGCGTTGTCACGACCCAATCAATGTATCTTGCAAAATAAATGGTTTTCTCTGGTTTTTCTAATAAACCTTGTCCTAAAGCGATGGATAAATAGGCAGCTCCAGACCAGAGTGGTATTAAGGTCGCTACTAAATATTCATATTTAGGCACACCTTCCGTTTTTTTACTAATCGTATAAAAATAAAAAGCACCCGAAAGCATAACGAAAACGTAAAAATAGTGAAGAGTAACACTTAAATCATTCAAAAAACCCACCTCTAACAATGTTTTATACGTTAAGCTATGTCCAATTAGAGCCTATGTTAATCACTGTGGTGGTTATTAGATTCAATAATCCCTAAAAAATTCATAAACAAAAAGCATGAAGGCTACCCTCCATACTTTTTGTTTATACACCCCGTCTCGCAAAATCGACAAATCGGAATTTATCTAAGCGATGGCGAGATTCTGTATATTGAAACAAACTAGCGTTTTCTAAGTAAACATAATTCTTAACGACGACAATATGGGAAAAACCTTCTAAGTCAAGGTATTCGCGGTCCTCATTCGTGCAATCCTCGACAACGATTTCCTTCTTCGCAAAGCTAATGGAAAGCTTTAATTGCTTTTCAAGGTATTCATAAATGGAGCTCTCACAGATTTGTGTGGTTAGCATAGGAACGTATTTTTTGAGGAAATAGTCTTTATCTAGAATGACATTCTCAACGCCAATTTTTCTTGATCGAACAACCTTCCAAACCTCGTCCTTGCTAGAAGCTTGAAGCTGTTGCTTAATAAAGGGCTCTGGTTTGATTAAGCCAAGATTATGAACTGTCGTTATCGGCTGCATATTCAAATTGTTTGAAACCTCTTTAAAGCTGACAAGTCCTGAAATAGGAAAACTCATCTTCTGTACATCAAGAACAATAGAGCCTTTGCCACGAATTTTTTGGATAAACCCGTTTTGACTCAATAGATTTAACGCTTTACGGATGGTCTCCCGACTTGTTTCGTATCGTTCTGCGAGTTCATTCTCTGAAGGAAGGACCTCGCCTGCTTTTATTTCCCCGTGCTTTATTTTATCTGACCACTCTTTATAAATATTCATATATTTATTCGTTCGCATCATCATCACCGACTTAATTTTACCATGAACGATGTATCGGTGCATAAGGTGCTTTTACAAGTAGGTCTTGTTATTTTTTCATATAGTACACAATAGATTCGTACGGTCTAAGTTCTATTTTTTCACTAGTAGTTGAAGAGTCAGCATAATTTGATAATAAAATTTCACGAGATAACCCTGCCATAGTTATTTCTTTTGGTAGTTCAAACATCGTTTTTTCTTCATAAAAATTATTGACAACGACTAGCATTTCGTGATCAGTTTCCCTTACATAGGCAAAGATTTGCTCATGATTAGGCAGTAGAAGCTGATAGCTGCCATCTGTTATCACATCATATGTTTTTCTTAATGAAATCAATTTTTGGTAGTGATAGAAAATGGAGCTTTCGTCACTTAAAGCCTTCTTTGCATTTATCTCTTTATAGTTGTTAGCGACTGAAATCCAAGGTGTCCCATTTGTAAATCCTGCATGATTCGTTTCATCCCATTGCACAGGTGTCCTTGAGTTGTCACGAGATTTTCTTTTTAAAATGTCAAGAATGTCTTGTTCAGAGTATCCTTTTTCTTTCAAAATGGTATACATATTTAGGCTTTCAACATCTCTGTAATCATGAATAGAATCGAATTTCGGGTCTGTCATTCCAAATTCTTCTCCTTGATAGATATAAGGAGTCCCCTGCATCATATGAATCGTGGTTGCAAGCATTTTTGCTGATTCGTTATGGTAGTTTCCGTCATTTCCGTATCGAGAAACAACTCTTGGTTGATCGTGATTACACCAAAATAATGCATTCCAACCATTGCCTTCGTTCATGCCAATTTGCCATGTTGAAAGAATCTTTTTAAGAGCCTTAAAGTCCATGTCACCAATCGCCCATTTTTCACCGTTTGGATAATCGACTTTTAAGTGGTGGAAATTGAATGTCATGCTTAACTCTTGACGCTCAGGATTAGAATACTGGATGCAATGATCAATCGTGGTAGAGGACATTTCACCTACCGTCATACTATCGTATTTTGAAAAGACCTTCTGATTCATTTCGTGCATAAACTCATGTACACGAGGACCGTCTGTATAAAATTTACGTCCATCACCAGGTGCAACAGAACCGTCATCGTCAGGGAAGCTTTGGTCTTTAGAGATTAAGTTAATTACATCAAGTCGGAAGCCATCGACACCTTTTTGGAACCAAAAGTCCATCATGCTATAAACCTCTTGACGTAATTCGTCATTTTCCCAATTCAAATCTGCTTGAGTTACATCAAATAGGTGAAGATAATATTGACCAGTCGTTTCATCGAGCTTCCATGCTGAACCGCCAAACTTAGATTGCCAGTTTGTTGCTTCATCTCTCCAAATGTAGTAATCACGATATTTATTATCCTTAGAGGAAGACGCCTGCTTAAACCATTCATGCTCTGTTGAAGTATGATTTACAACAATATCCATAATGATCTTAATATGGCGCTTATGAGCTTCCTCTACTAGCTGATCAAAATCCTCAATAGATCCGTATTCTTCATGAATAGAGAAATAATCGCTAATATCATAGCCGTTATCACGCTGAGGAGATTGATAGATAGGCGTTAACCAAATAACATCTACACCCAGCTTCTCTAAGTAATCAAGCTTTTCGATGATTCCTTGAAGATCGCCAACACCATTTCCTTGTGTATCATTAAAGCTCTTTGGATATATTTGATAGACGACTGATTTTTTCCACCAAGGTTGTTCCATATCTAGCACCACCATGTAAGTATTTTTTTTCCGAGGTAAAAGGAAGAGACGATACCATCAGGAAACTTGTACTTGTTACTCCTGATGGTATCGTGATTGGTTTATATCATTTGTTTTGTGTTCTTTCGCTATGCCGCGTCGCTTTTGCTGGGTCGCGCGAAGTTTGTCAGGTTTTCCCGAATCGCGGATAGAGCTCGGAAAATCGCGGATAGGGCCCGGGAAACCGCGGATAGAACTCGGAAAATCGCGGATAGAGCCCGGAAAATAGCGGATAGGGCCCGGGAAATCGCGGATAGAGCCCGGAAAATCGCGGATAGGCCCGAGAAAATCGCGGATAGGGCCGGAAAATCGCGGATAGCCCCCCAAAAAGATCACGGATCCTCCCCGAAAACGATAGAGACACCACATCGAACCCCGAATTAGCCGCAAAAATCATGAAACATTGAACTACCTTCTATGATTAGTTCAAGTTCTTACGCATTTTCCCTAAAATCATCGTTAAAACGAATGGTACGATTAGTACAATGCCCATTCCGATGAAGAAGGATACCCAGTTTTCAGGGAAGATTGATAAGAATCCTGGTAAACCACCAACACCGATGGATGGTGCTTTAACGGCTTGCATTGAAATAAAGGCACCTGCAAGGGCTGACCCGATAACTGCTGAAATAAAGGCAAAACGGTAGCGTAGGTTTACGCCAAACATCGCTGGCTCTGTAATCCCTAAGTAGGCCGAAACAGCAGATGTGAAGGACAAGCTTTTAAGCTTTTCATCCTTTAATAAGAACATCATAGCAAGTGCTGCAGTACCTTGTGCAATGTTAGAAAGGGCAACCATTGGCCATAGAAATGTACCTCCTGTGCTACCAATTAACTGTAAATCGACTGCTAAGAACGTATGATGCATTCCTGTGATAACAAGTGGTGCATACAAACCACCATAGATTAGTCCGCCTAAAATTGGAGCTACTTCAAAAATACCAACTACCGCAGCAGTAATCATGTTACCGATGGCGAACGTGATCGGTCCGATTGCGATAAAAGAAACAAAGCCTGTTACTAATAATGTAATCGGTGCGACAAGTAATAGCTGAAACGCATCCGGAATACGTTTGCGTAAGAATATTTCAATTTTTGCTAACACGAAAGAAGCAAGTAGTACTGGTAGAACCTGACCTTGATAGCCAACCTTTTGAACATCTAATCCAAAGAGATTCCATGTCGGAACTTCTTCTGCTGCTCCATAACCCCAAGCGTTTAGTAAATCAGGGTGCACAAGCATTAAGCCAAGTACAATTCCAAGCAGTGGGCTTCCACCAAAACGATTAACGGCCGACCAACCAATTAAACCAGGTAAGAATACAAAGGATGTATTGGCAATTAAGTTAATGATGCTAGCAAAGTCAGCCCATTGTGGATACACCTGAACAAGTGATTGTTCGTCATAGAAGATGCCTGAGCCAGTTAGGATATTGTTAATTCCCATTAATAAACCTGCAGTCACAATTGCTGGCAGAATCGGAATGAAGATATCCGCTAACGTTTTAATTGCACGCTGTAATGGATTTAAGTTCTTTTCAGATGCTTTTTTTACATCATCCTTTGATGCTTCTCCTACACCTGTTTGTTGGACGATTTCTTTATAGACTTTATCAACTGTACCTTGTCCGATAACGACTTGGAATTGTCCGTTCGTGGAAAACGAACCCTTTACTAAATCAATCATTTCTAAAGCCTCTTTGTTTACGCTTTCTTCATCTACTAACGCAAAACGTAAACGAGTGACACAGTGTGTTGCCGCGGCGATATTTTCTTTGCCACCAATTGCATCTATAATTGCTGATACTTGTTTTTTATCAATACTCATGGTTTTCCCTCCCATACTATATTTCACCTCTAAGTCATATAAAGAAGCGTTTTCATTCATATGAGCTAAAAATGAAATTTGTATATACATGTTGTCTCTATATCTTAATCATGTATATACAAGTTGTCAACAAAAATAAATCGTTTACATAATCCTTTAACAATTAGTCGTTTATTCTAACGAGTAATTTCTTAAGAAAAAAGGTAAAATGACAGGTAGACAACTAGTACGTAAGAAAGGAAGATAGGATGAACTACAAAGAAAGGTTGATGCCTTTTTTAGCATCGAATGATTACTTTATACATGAGTTTATTTCACAGTCCTTACATGATTTTCCAGACATTCATTTTACAAAAGCACTTTTAAAGGAAATAAAAAAAGACCCTATTAAAGAATCCATTCATCTTATGTATCTTAATGTTGAGAATGCAGATGAAGAGGTTGTTTTTTATTTAGCTGAAGGGGCAAATCATTCTAATCCTTCCATTGCGGAGTTATATCAGCAGCTTATTCCACGCCTATCTCCTGATGTGGCAATGGCTCATATGCCTTTGATAAAGCCGTTTCTTTCAGAGGACACATGGATGTTTTATGAAAGGTTAATGCAGGGAAATGAAGACGAATTATGGCCCTTGTTTTTTGATTTGCTAGCGAGTGTTCATGAAAATGAAGACTTATATGTGACTGTGAAACAACTTGCGGCGACTCTTGTACGAAATGGGTGGGTTTCTGAAGAAATTATTGAGCTTATTTTTCACGAAAATGAAAAGCAAGAGTGGTTTGATTACAATGGAATGATTGCGATTTACATGATGAAATTAATGGGGTTAAACCATTATAGTGAAAGACTTGCTACATTGCTTACACATGAGGGGGAGGATATGTTGCTAGATGAAGTGAGTGCGACGCTCATTTCCTTTCAATCTTCTAATGTCGTAGAAGCAGTTGCCCCTTATTTAATAGAGGATATACCGAATATTTATGCCATTTCTATCTTGGAAAATCTTAAGCAAAAAGAAAGTGTAGAGGTTCTTAGTGAAGCTTATAAAAAGGTTCAATCCCCTCAAGCAATGGAGCTCCTTATAGAAGCACTCGCGCATCAGCTTGATCCAGATGCTGAACCGGTCATTCATGATTATTTAAAGAGTGATCCTACATACAGTTTGGTGGATGTCCCGCTTATTGCATATGCTTATTATCAAATAATAGGAGTCAGACACCCGATGCTTGGAGAGTGGAGAGAGGATTTACATTCGAGAGGGTGAAATTTTAAAAATTTAATAAAATCGAGCATATAAAAGATGATTTAGGTAACCGTATAAACTAGGGGCTTTGCTACGCTCGATTGTCTGAGGAGTCTTTACTACTAATTTTGATACAAGCGCTCTGGTTTTATCTATTCCAAGTAGTAGGTGGAAAAAAGAAGTTCCTTAGGGTTCGCTCTAAGAAACTTTTTACCTTCCTTTTTACCTTCCTTTTTACCGAGAGAGAATCACTCTCTGGCGTTGCTTTTTTCTATACCGCAATAATTCTTCAAGCCCTCCAGAACCTAGAACTACACCGAATATGATGAAGATGAATCCTATGACTTGTATAAGTGTAATCTGTTCATGTAAAAATAAAGAGGCGCCTACTAATGCAAAAAATGGATTTAAATTGATAAATATAGACGTTTCAGATGGTCCAACTTTTCCAATTGCGTAATTGTATATCATATGACCAACAGAGGTGGCTAAAAAAGCTGAGGCAAAGAAAATGATCCAAATGCCCATATTGCCTTTTGTCATACTTTGGAGTCCATTTGGTTCCATTACCAGACTGAAACCAAATAAAATACCGGACCCTATAAGGAGCATATAGCCGGTCATCAATCTAGGATCTAAGGTTGCAGAAACTTTTTTAATCATGATAAAGCTAAAGGCCTGTAGGAGGATGGATAAAAAGATCTGAACATCTCCAATTGATATACCTTGAAGTGCTTTTCCATTGTGTAAAATAATAAAAGAAATTCCTACAAACCCGAAAATGATTCCCAAAAAACGTATGAAGGTCACTTTATTTTTAAGAAATACAATGGCCATGATAGTTGTTAAGATTGGCCCCATACCTAGTATGAGCCCTGCATTGGAAGCCGAGGTTTCTTGTAAACCGACGGATAAAAAGTAGTGGTGTCCTACCACATTGAAAAGAGAACAAATAAGGATCGCAAACCATTCTGATTTAGTTGGCTTTCGTAATAATCGCAGGAAGCCTAATAGGATAAACACACCTCCTGCAGCAGTAAAGATTCTCAGCGCTGTCATTGTTATAGGTGAAAAGCTGGTAACTAAAAGCTTAGTCGCTGTCACATTTAATCCCCAGGTCAGCATCACAAAGACTAAAGTGATATAGATAGGAAGCTTGCTATTTTTCTTCATATATTTCTCCCTTTTATAAACTCAATGGTACATTATATTTTCTTTTCTCAAAACGATACACGTTCATTTAACCAATTTGTTTAATTGTTTA
Organism: Bacillus weihaiensis; assembly: GCF_001889165.1. Classification (GTDB taxonomy): domain Bacteria; phylum Bacillota; class Bacilli; order Bacillales; family Bacillaceae; genus Metabacillus; species Metabacillus weihaiensis. The sequence continues at coordinate 25,203 of NZ_CP016020.1, forward strand.
ATTGCATAGATTAGTATAGCAATCATTTTATAGATATGTAGAATTTTATAACTGAATTTGGAATGAATACCGAAAAATGAAAGGGATTTATAGATTATTCAGAAAAAAGTTATAATGTAAGGGATACCAATTTAGAAATTGAATTGATTATCTATTCTTTCTTCTTTACACTCTATATATGTCTTTTTTCTTACCTGTTTTATCCCGGTAACTAAAGGTGAAGTTCTTAATTAATTAGCTACTTAGTTCCAAGGACGACGAGATGACACAATGCTGGGTAGCGCGGTATTTGTCGGTATTGCCCGAATCGCGGATAGAGCACTAAGAATCGCGGATAGAGCACTAAGAATCGCGGATAGAGCCCTGAAAATCGCGGATAGAGCACTGAAAATCGCGGATAGAGCACTGAAAATCGCGGATAGAGCCCTGAAAATCGCGGATAGAGCACCGAAAATCGCGGATAGAGCCCTGAAAATCGCGGATAGAGCACCGAGAATCACGGATAGAGCCCTGAAAATCACAGAAAGAGCTCTAAAAATCACAGATAACCCGACGATTACGCTTGTAAACAGACTATGTGAGATAGAGTTGGGTTTTGGCTCGCCTTCTGGATGAGCAGAATAGTCAATTTTGGCTAAAGAACGAGTAAGAAATTAGCTTTAAAACACTGATTTGGGGTGAAGCGATGGGAAAGCCGACTGAAAATCAGGCATATGACATTATAGATGTGTGTTTGCTTGCTGGAAAAATTATGCTTAGAAGTGGTGCTGAGACGTATCGGGTGGAAGATACGATGATGCGAATTGCCTCTGCCTATGGTATTGAGGACTCTCATAGCTATGTGACACCCACGGGGATTATATTTTCAATTGGAAGTAAAACACCGACTCAGTTAGTTCGAATTGTTGATCGTTCAACGGATTTGCAAAAGGTAGCAAAGGTAAATGCAATCTCGAGACAAATCAGTAACGGTGATTTGAGCGTTGCCGAGGCATTTGCTGAGCTTAGAATTATTGAAAGAGATCCGCATGCGTATCCGATTTGGGTGCAAATTGCTGCAGCTTCTATTGCAAGTGGATGCTTTTTAATTATGTTTAAAGGTGGTTGGTCTGATTTTCTCCCTGCACTTGTGTGCGGAGGAATTGGATTAGCGACGTTAATCTATATTCATCAGCTTGTTGAGATTAAATTTTTTGCAGAATTTATTGCTGCCTTAGTGATTGGGCTGTTAGCTGTTTTAATGGTTTCGATAGAGGTAGGGACGGAGCTTGATAAGATTATTATCGGATCTGTCATGCCGCTCGTACCTGGTCTGTTAATTACAAATGCTGTGCGGGATTTAATGGCTGGACACCTAGTATCAGGAATTTCCAAAGGAGCTGAAGCTTTTCTGACAGCATTTGCGATTGGGGCTGGTGTCGCTGTTGTATTCTCGTTTTATTAAGGGATATATTTACGATGAAGAGAGAAATTAACAGAGGGCTTATTTTTGTTTCCTACGTAAAACGCTAGGTATCAATTTTTCTCTCATATTGGAAATGATGGTATTCATACGAAGTAGCAACAAAGCTTAAGAATAGAGCCTTTATGTATAAATGAAAAAACTATGTATTGGAGGCTAGAATGGTGATCGAACAAATCGTTACTAGCTTTATCGCATCTGCAGCATTTGGCATTATTTTCAATGCGCCTGTTCAAAGCATCATAAAATGTGGATTTGCGGGAATGGTAGGCTGGATCATTTATCTTGCCCTATTTGATTACACATCAGACAGTGTGTTTGCTTCTCTCCTTGCTTCCTTTTGCATTGCGATTATTAGTCAGTTTTTTGCAAAAAAGTATAAAACACCTGTTATCATATTTAATGTATCTGGCATTATTCCTTTAGTACCTGGTGGCTTAGCATATGATGCGATGAGAAGTGTTGTTGAAAATAATTATAACCTTGGAATATCCTTAGCTGCAAAAGCCTTCATGATCTCAGGAGCAATCGCTATTGGGCTCGTCTTATCAGAGGTGATCAATCAAATTATTCGTAAAAAAAAGCTGAAAAAGCTTTCAATAGAGTCTTAATAGATAGCTAATGAAATTTAAAGTTGAAAGAGGGAAGACGCATGAAATCCTATATAAAAAATCAGATTAATGAATTTAAAGAAAAAAATCAAAATAGAGGGCGACTACTTGTTAGCTGTCCTGACCAGCCTGGTATTGTCTCGACTATTTCAAAATTTTTGTATTCTCATCAAGCAAACATCATTGAGTCAAGTCAGTACTCAACAAATCCAGAGGGTGGAACATTCTTTATTCGTATTGAATTTGAATGTCCGAATTTAAAAGAAAAAGCAGCTGAAATGGAGCTGCAATTTGCAGAATTAGCGAAAGAATTTAACATGGAATGGAACTTAACGCATGTTTATAATGTGAAAAAAGTGGCCATTTTTGTTTCAAAAGAACTTCACTGCCTACTTGAACTACTATGGGAATGGCAAAGTGGAGATTTAATGGCAGATATCGCACTTGTCATTAGTAACCATGTAGAGGCTAAAGAAGCGGTTGAAGCGTTAAATATTCCGTTCTATCACATTCCAGCTAACAAAGATATTCGTGAACAAGTGGAAAAAGAACAGCTTCAACTAGTAGAAACATATAAGATTGACTTAATTATCCTAGCTCGTTACATGCAAATTTTAACACCGACGTTTGTTAGTGCAAATCCTAACAAAATTATTAATATCCACCACTCCTTCTTACCAGCCTTTATTGGAGCACGTCCATATGAAAGAGCCTATGACCGAGGAGTGAAATTAATTGGAGCAACATCACATTATGTAACAAATGATCTTGATGAAGGTCCAATTATTGAACAGGACATCAGCCGTGTGGACCATCGTGCTAATGTAGATAGTCTAAAGAAAATTGGTCGATCAGTGGAAAGAAGTGTTCTAGCGCGTGCAGTGAAATGGCACCTAGAAGATCGTATTTTAGTTCATGATAATAAAACCATTGTTTTTTAAATAGTTTCATAAGAAGAGGCTGAGACAAAACAAAAGAGCCAGGAACCCTCCGAGACAATCTATTGTGGACACTTACCAAATCAGTGTATACATCTAGATGTCCCGATAAGGTGCCAGGCACTTTCTGTCCCAGCCTCTTTTTCACTTGGAAGCTAGTTATATGAGTAAGAATGTATTAATAAATGACAGTTTTATCCCAAAATATAGGATTTTTGTCTTATAATAGAATGGTAATTAAATCCTAAAAGGGGAGGAATTGTCATGTTTCAAGCGTTGGAAAAAAGTTTAGAAAACCGTGTAATACTTCCAGGAACAGATCTTTATGAGGAGAAAAGAAAGGTTTGGAATGGTGCTTTTGACAAACATCCTGGTGCTATTATTAGCTGTGAAACCGAGGATGATGTAGTGAAAGCAGTGAATTTTGCACAAGAAAAGGATTTACATATTGCTGTACGTGGCGGAGGTCACCATATTGGGGGATTTGCTACATGTGATGGCGGTGTGCTAATTGATTTATCTAATATGAAGAGTGTTGTTGTAGATGAAGAACGAATGGTAGCGGTTGTTGAGGGTGGGGCGACATTAGCTGATATAGATGCTGAAACGCAGAAATATGGTTTAGCGACACCTACGGGCACTGTATCGGAAACGGGTATTGCTGGTTTAGCCTTAAGTGGTGGTCTTGGCTACCTACGGGGAAAATATGGGTTAACCTGCGATAATCTTGTTGGTGCACATGTCGTTACGACAGATGGTCAGCTTTTATCTGTTTCCCAAACGGAGCATGAGGACTTGTTCTGGGCAATCCGTGGTGGCGGCGGTAACTTCGGAATTGTGACAAAGTTTGAATTTCAGTTGTATCAAGTCGGACCAGAAGTGTTGGCTTTGGATGTGATCTATGATCAAAAGGATGCAAAGCAAATCCTTCAAAAAGCTCAAAGCTATATAGCAACAGCACCAGATGAAGTTTCTTTTAATATCACTATGGCAGAGCTTCCCCCAGCGCCATTCTTGCCTGAATTCTTACATCATAAAAAAGTCGTGATGGTCGGTGGGATGTATGCAGGTGATCCAGAAGTGGGGAAAGCATGTATTAAGCCATTGCAAGAGTTGGCGGCACCGATAGTAGATCAAACAGGTGTAATTCCCTATGTCGCTCTTCAAAAGAAACTAGATGCGATGGTTCCAACACAGATTCCTGTTTATGGCACATCTCTTTACTTTGCCTCTTTAGAGGAAGAAATGATTAATACTTTATTAGAAAAACTTGAGTCAGCACCTGCTCCGACTTCATTAGTACAGCTTTGGGGGCTAAGTGGACAGATGAATCAAGTACCAGTCCAGGATACGGCTTTCTCAAATAGAGATTCCTCATTTGTTCTATTACTAGATTTAATGGACATGGGATTCGGTCAAGAAGTATGTGAGCAGTGGGTAAACTCCGTCTATGATGTGCTTTTCCCATTTTCAAATAAAGGAGCTTCTTACTTAAATGGTATTGGTGAAAATGAGCAAGCAGTAAAGAAAACGCTAGCTGAAAATTACGAGAGATTACTTATTTGTAAGAAAAAATACGATCCAAATAATCGCTTGAGACATAATCATAATATCTCTCCTAAATAGTGGGAGTCTGGGGCTAGTATCTCATTTAGTAGAGATGCTAGTCCTATTTGGTTTGGCTTAATAAAGGGAGGAGCTTCTGAAAAGGGGAATGAGAGTGTCGGAAATTGTTGAAGTTTACCGAATAGCGGATAGAAGGCCAATAATCGCGGATAGACGTACCGGAATCGCGGATAGGAGGCCAATAATCGCGGATAGACGTACCGGAATCGCGGATAGGAGGCCAATAATCGCGGATAGACGCACCAGAATCGCGGATAGACACCAAAATCACAGATAAGCGCACCAGAATCAGTCAAAATTAGCCCCAATACTCGCAGTAAAGCCTCCAGTTTCCCAATAAATTACTACTAAACTACGTTTCTCACCCCAGTATCAAGGTGAGAAGCTACGATTCTATTCAAACTCATGTAGTGGAACGGCAATGGAAAAATGGTACAATAGACAAAAATGGCGGAAGAGGGGGATTTCCTTGAGACGTTTAACAGGTAAAACAATTGCGCTTGCAGGTCAAAGAAAATCGGAGGAACTAGCCAAGCTAGTTGAAAATTTGGGTGGAAAAGCACTGATTCGGCCAGCACAGGGAACCGTTTTTTTAGACGATTCGAATGTGGAAAAAGAGATAAAAGCACTTGTTACAGGTGATTTTGATTGGTTAATCTTCACAACAGGAATTGGTACAGATAAGCTCTATCAAACAGCTACTAACATGGGACTCGAAAAAGAGTTTGTTGCTGCACTACATAAAGCAAAGATTGCGGCGCGAGGCTACAAAACGGTAAATGTGTTAAAAAAGCTTGGTATTAAGCCTGATGTTCGTGATGACGACGGAAGTACAGCGGGGTTAGTGAGAGAGTTGAAAGCACATTCTTTAAATGGGTGTCGTGTTGCTCTGCAGCTTCATGGAGATCCTGCTCCTTTCCTTATTGAACACTTAGAAGAAGAGCAAGCGGAGTATCGTGAAATCCTTCCTTACAAGCATATCCCACCTAAGCAAGAGGTCATGAAGCAGCTTGTTGAAGAAATTTTAGAAGGGCAACTAGATGCTGTGAATTTCACTAGTACTCCTCAAGCTCGATTCCTAATGGCTTATGCTAAAGAACAGGGATTGGAGAAAGAAGTGTTACAAGCCTTTGACAATGATGTTATAGCTGTTTCAGTCGGAAAGGTCACAGCACAAGCCCTCCGTGAGGTTGGAATCACGAGAATGGTTGTGCCAGAAGAAGAGAGGATGGGAAGTGCCATTATTGCATTAGTTCATTACTTTCAAGAAAAAGAAACAGAGACCGAAAACCATGGATAAAACTCCCTTTCTTTTTCACTACCATTTCTGGACACCTTATCTAGAGGAAACAGAGGAATTTTACAGGCAGCAAGGTTTTGAAGTTACTCAGCGTATAGGAAAGCTAGATGGGACCTTTCAATCCTTTAACCCACCATTAACGTGGGATGATTTTCGCCATCAGAATATTCTTTTTCGAATCATTGAATGCCAAAAGGGTAAGGTGAATGTCACATTAGGATACGGAAAAAAAGTGGTGTTCGACCATCTGGGTTTTTATGTATCGGAGGATGAAAAAGTGGGGATCTGTCAGAGAGCGGAAATGTTTAAGTGGAAGGTTGAGTCAAATGACAGAAGAACCTTCATCTCAACCCCGTATCAATTTCGTATTGAGCTTCAAACACATGAGGATGCCATCTACGATATGGAAAGTGACTTTCACCTATTACGTGTTGGGCTTTCTTCAAATAAGGAAGATATGATAACGAAGCTGAAGGAGCTTCTTGGAGTGGATGCATTACCGATTGACATGACTGTGAAAGAGAAAATGAGACTTGAATCTGTGGAGTTTTGTGGTACCTCATTAGGTAAAACTGATCCAAACGGGTTATTTCTGAAGTAGATAGATATAATGGAGAGTGGGTGATTTGTATGCTTCAATGCATGTATCTATCGCCCATTTTTTATGTAAATTAAAAAAGTTATACATAGTACCTTGCATTATTCACTAGTGGGGTGGTAAGATAAAATGGAAATTGGAAAAAATTTTTCGGCCTACTAGTAAACAATGCATAGTAGTAATTAACATATAATAGGAGATGACCGTAATTGAATGTTCAGTTTAAAAAAGGAGTTCTTGAGCTATGCGTCTTGGTGCTTATTTCTAAAAAGGATCAATATGGATATGAGCTGGCTCAGAATATCTCAAAACGAATTGATGTGGCAGAGGGAACCTTATATCCACTTTTACGACGGTTGACTAAAGAAGATTATTTTACAACGTACTTAGTGGAATCAACGGAGGGTCCATCAAGGAAGTATTACAGGCTTACAGAAAAAGGAAGGGAGTATATGGAGGGTCTTGTTAGTGAATGGAGAGCATTTAGTGTAAGTGTTACGGATTTAATTGAGGAGGGCTTGAGAGATGAATAGGCAGACATTTTTACATGAATTGTCCAGTCAGTTGAAGCATATTCCAAACCATGAACGTAACGATATTTTATCTGATTTTAAAGAGCATTATAAATCGGGTTTAGAAAATGGGAAATCAGAAGAACAAATTTCGAATGATTTGGGGAACCCCAAGGTCATAGCTAGGGAACTTCTGGCAGAATATAGAATATCACAGGCAGAATCAGATCAATCTGTGAGGAGCATATTTCAGGCAGTTGTTGCTACAATTAGTTTAAGCTTTTTCAACATGATATTTTTATTGGGACCGATAGTCGCTGTTATTGCTGTTTATATTGCGCTATCAGGGATGGCGTTAGCTTTCACTTTATCTCCAATTGCATGGATTGTTTCACTATTTTTCAATGGGCTGAGTCATTTTTTAGCAGAATTTTTTGCCATTCTGTCACTCAGTAGCTTAGGTGTATTAATGAGTATTGGGATGATGTATGTTGGGGAATTTCTGTATCATGCCATATTAAAATATGTAAAGTTTAATATACGAATTGTAAAAGGGAGAGAAGCAAAATGAAGAAGGTTGCCCTAACTGCACTTGTTACCTTCGTTATTGGGATAATCGGTATGTTTATACTAAGTGGAACTAATGTATCACTGGGAAAAAATATAAAGATTGATGAGCGTAAAACGGTCTTAACTAAATCGGTGGAAGACATGGTAATAAAGGTAGATATCGGGGAAGTTATAATCAAAGAAAGCGAATCAGATGAAATAGATATTCGCTTTCATGGGAGCATTCCAAAGAATATGAAGGATAATATTTCATTTACTGTGGAAGAAAAGGATTCTCTAGTTGAAGTGAAAATCGATGAAAGAGAAGACTTTTTTTCCCTACACATTCCTTTTATTCATTCGGATTTGGACACAGAGAGAATTTTAGAAATAGGAATTCCGAAAAACACGCTAAAAACATTAGATGTTAAAACAGATATTGGAAAAATTTCAATTAAGGATCTGGATGTTGAAAAGATGAAGGCGCATAGCGATGTCGGAGAAGTATATGTTCTAGGGCACAATGGGGTAGGTTCATTTCAATCGAATGTTGGGGAAGTGAAGCTAGAAAAAATGAGTGGGAAAATAGTAGCTCACACTGATACAGGAGAGATTCTATTAAGCATCCTAGATATGACGGAAGACATTGAGCTTTCTTCCAATTTGGGGGCTGTAAACGTCAAATTTGAAAAAGAGCCTGCAAATATTGGGTTTGATTTAACAACAGATATTGGGGAAGTATCAATATCTGGATTTGAGGGACTTGGGGATCGCTCATCTGGCAGCATGATTACACAAATAGGAAGTGGTGGTCCGCAGCTAAAGGTAACAACAGATATCGGAGAGATTACTATTAATAAGTAAATTTCTTGGAGGTAGCTACCTTGCCTTGCTATCTCCTATATAGGTCCGCGTTAGGGGTACAGGAATGGAAAAGGTTTTTAGAATATAAAGTGAATGTTTCTACAAAGATAGAGCAAGAAAGAGCTCTCTTCAATATGAATAAAGAGCAATTCCTTACCCTTCACATGATTAGTTTAATGTGATCAATACTCAATCTCCTCATACTCTTTTGGCTGCGGGAGTGGCTGTTCAGGTAGGGAGATGTTGTATTCTCGAAGAGCCTCAGCTTTAGGTCTGTATACTTTTCCTTTTATTTGTGGGGAAGAGGATGGTGAAGCATTTTTTTCTTTCATGAAGGTCACTCCTTTATATTTTAGTTCGTCTATCTTTAGCTTAACCAAATAAAGGAGTAACATGTTGAGAGCTTTCATATTGTTAAAAAATGCTTCTACTTCATTACATATCCACTTTTTTCAATGGTTTTTTTGCTGGACCTTCAATTACCTCGCCTGTCACACTAAAGCGAGAACCGTGGCATGGGCAATCCCACGAACGATCTCCGCTATTCCACTCTACTTCACAGCCTAAGTGAGTACAGGTTGTATCAACAAGATTCATGTTTCCTTCCTTATCCTTGTAACAGCCTGCGCGTTTTCCATTTACTATGACAACGGAGCCTTCATCGTTCCCGATATCTTCAACACGCTTATCGGCAATATCAAGCTTCCCTTCAATAAGATGTCCAGCAACATCAAGATTTTGTGAGAGGAATTTCTTAATGCTTGGATCCGCATAAAAACGAGATGGACTATAAAGGTTTTCGATTGGGTTTTCTTTATTAGAAATGATGTCAGAGAGTAAGATGGCAGCTGCTGTTCCATTGGTCATACCCCATTTACGATAACCTGTCGCAACAAGAATATTGGACTTACTAGACGTAATGGGTCCAACATATGGAACCTTATCTAATGTATAAAGATCCTGTGCCGACCAACGATATTTTACTTCTTCAATACCAAGCACCTTTTCTCCAAATTCTTCAAGTGCTTTATAATGTTTATGGGTAGATGTTCCCTGACCAGTTTTATGTCCATCTCCGCTTACTAAAACTAGTTTCTCCCCGCCCATTGGTGTATATCGCAAAGATCTAGTAGGTGAATCGGCACTATAAAACATCCCACCAGGGAACTCCAGTTTAGTGCGAACAGCAAGGATATAAGACCTTTCCGCATGCAAACGTGAAAAATAAAAGCCTTTGCCATCAAAAAATGGGAAGTGGGAACAAGCAATAGTATATTGACTTGCCACGCGATGTCCATCTCTAGTTATGACTGTAGGCTTCTTTGTTGTTTCATCGATATCAATCGCAGTGGTATTCTCATAAATTTTTCCGCCACCTTTTACAATTTCATCAACTAAAGCCTTTAAATAGTGTAACGGGTGAAATTGACCTTGATTTTTCATAATAATAGCACCTTTTATGTCTATAGGAAGGGCTATATTTTCTGTAAACTCACTATGTATACCAAGTCTTTCATACGCCTCAAACTCTTTATGAATCTTTTTCTCGTATTCATCACTCACAGCATACATAATGGCATCCTCTGTAGAAAAATCACACTTGATAGTTAATTCGTTTGCTGTTTGCTTGATAAATGTAAGCGCATCGTTATTCGCTTCATAATATAGCTTTGCTTTTTGTTCCCCCATATGCTGAATGAGTTCATCATAAATTAAACCGTGTTGTGCTGTTACTTTTGCAGTTGTATGACCAGTTGTACCGTTTACTAATTTGTCTGCCTCAAGGATGGCAACTTTAAACCCCTGTTTTGTAAGCAAATAGGCAGTCGTTATCCCTGTTATTCCTCCTCCTACAATGGCTACATCAACTTCTGTATCAATTTTTAAAGGTGGAAAGCTTGGGATTTGAGAGGTTTCTCGCCAGAATGGTTCAGGTTCGTAAGGCATCTTTCCTTGTGGGAAATCTTCAGTCATTTCAATATCTCCTTTACAAATAAATTCGTTAGTTTTATTTGAATCATTGCCAAATCTGGTTTCTGTTAGACGTAGGCTCTATATTGCTATTTACTATGAAGTTGAAATTTTTACGAAATAATCTGTTCTAAAAGAAAAGAGCTGCACTCCTTGTTCATAGGAATTCACATTTTCCGTGTTCAACAAACCTATATGAAGCCTAGACATACAGGAAGGAACGTAAGTAGTATTCCTATAGTTAGGGAAAATATGTATATTTTGTTGAGGCTTATCACGACTACGTCTTAAGTCTTATATGAAATTAAAGCTAAGGCTCGTTTTGAGGAGCTTAAACTGTAGGTAAGATAAAGACATAGAAATAAACACAAGTGAAAGGAGGAAAAAAAGGTGAGGAAATTTGGTTACATTTTAGTAGGTGGGGTGGCTGTCATGGTGCTTCTTTCAAACCTTGCACCTATGCTTGCGTTAGGTATTTCATTATTAATCCTATACTTCGCTTATAAAGGATTTATGAACACAGATTCTTCGTTTAATAAGGTTCTTCTTGCGGTAATAGGTGTCATTGCTTTGTTTGCCTCTGTATCGAATATCCCAGCCATCTTTGGATTTGTGGCAGTATATGTCCTGTTCGTTGTATGGAAAAATTGGAATAAAAAAGTAGAGAAAGAAGAGGATCCTTTTACAAATTTTGAAAAAGAATGGAATGAACTAAAAGGGAATTAAGGATTTCCGAGAAGTGAAAAAAGTAAAGGAGAGATAAACATGGCAACTATTTTTTCAAGAATTAAGGATACGGTTGTAGCGGACTTACATGAAGCGATTGATCAGAAGGAGCAAAAGAACCCAATAGCTGTTTTAAATCACTATTTAAGAAAATGTGAGAGTGAAACAGAAAGAGTTAGGAAGCTAGTAGAACGTCAATTTCTATTAAAAGAAGAATTTGGTCGAGAATATCGAGAAGCTGAGCACTATGCAAATAAACGCAAATATCAAGTGGAAATTGCCACTAAGGCTGGTGAGAAGGAGTTAGTTGAGTTCGCCTTAAAGGAACAGTGTTATTATGAAGAGAGAATGGCAAGACTCAAAGAATCATTACAACAAACTAGTCAACAGCTTACAGAGCTTGAACAAAAATATGAGGAAATGAAGCATAAGCTTAAAGACATGAAGCTAAAGCGAATGGAGCTAATGGGCAGAGAAAACGTAGCGCATGCCCATCATCGAATGAATAAGGTTGTGGATCATACCGGCTATACGTCAAAAGCCTTTGATACATTTGAAGAAATGGAAAGCTATCTTGACAGGTTAGAGCACCAAATCACTTCTTCCTATCACCGTCATACTATTGATGCACAAATAGCTCAATTAGAAAAACAATTGAAATCAGAAGAAAGTCATACTGTTTCATAGGCAAAACATGATATTCTAAAAAAGGCGTAGCTTTTCTACGCCTTTTGAACCTGTCTAGAGCAAGCATATATGATTGGCTATGGTTAAAGTTTCATGTTAGTGGAAGGCATAATACTCCAAGACCGCTTGGGGTGAAGTATATGTTCATAATGGAAATTAACAATACGTTTAACAAAAGCCAAAAGAATAAATCGTATCGAAAGTAAGAATGGTAGAAAAAAGGGGGAGGTAAATATGCTTCGACATATAAAATCAGATTATGTAAATTGGTTTATCTTAATAGGCTTACTCCTCCTTTTGTTAGAGGTATTATTTTTTAACGGGGGCTTAATCATTACCTTTATTATATCAATTGGAGCTATCTATTTAGGGAGTAAATGGAAACCTAAGGTGATTGGTAAAATTAGCTATGGTGTAGGTTGGTTTTGGCTAGTCATTACGATTTTAAATATGATTACCTTCCGCTATTTCTTATTTGTCATTTTAATTTATCTTATAGTACAGTATTACCAGACGCAAAAGAAGCCTCGTGAAATCAAGATTAAGGAATTATTGAAACAGGAGGAAAGCCTTCAAGAAAACGCCGTTTTTCAACGAAAAAAAATTTTGGACAATCGCTTTTTTTCTAGTCAGGAGACACCCCATCAGGCATATGAATGGAACGATGTTAATATTCAGGTAGGTATCGGAAATACCGAAATTGATTTAAGTGAAACGGTCTTGCCTAAAGGCGAGTCAGTTATCTTTATTCGAAGCCTTGTAGGCAATGTGACAATTTTTGTACCGTACGAAATAGAGATTCACATTAATCACTCTGTAATGGCAGGGACGGTGTCCATTTTTCGAGAACATGATGAACGTGTAGTAAATGAAAATGTTGTGTACCAATCTGAAAATTATCCTACCGCTGATGAAAAAATCAGGCTATTCACATCCATGATCTCTGGAAGATTAGAGGTGAAGCGTATATGAGCATACTTCAGAAGCAAATTGTAAATGGAGTTATTCTTTCGCTTCTACTCTTTCTCTTTACAGCCATGATTATTTTTATGGTATATCCACTCGGGAACTGGGGGCTACTTTTTGAGAGGCGCATACTGGATTTACCGTTTATTTATATTGGTCCCAGTCTCTCCATCCTACTAGGTGTTTTGTATGGTGTTGTGTCAGGGCTCTATTGGAAAAAACAGTTTACAGCGATTGATGTAGCAATGCGTGAGCTCGAAAATGGTCGTAATCTACCTACTGAATCTTTTACTCTATCGGAAACGCAAAGTATATGGTCCAAGATTGAAAGAGTATATAAGCAACAGCTAGAACAAACAAAAATTTCGCAAAGGCTTGCTAATGAAAAGGCAGAAGACCAAGAGAAAAGGGTACAGGAAATGGTATCTCAGGAACGAAATCGACTTGCGCGAGAACTCCATGATTCTGTTAGTCAGCAGCTGTTCGCTGCGTCTATGATGATGTCGGCCCTTACTGAACCTAAACTACATAGTGAGGATCGTGAGGCGAAGCAGTTACGCTTAATTGAACAAACTATTCAGCAATCACAGCTTGAAATGAGAGCGCTACTTCTTCATCTTCGACCAGCAGCATTGAAGGGAAAATCCTTGCAAGAAGGAATTCAGGAGTTATTAGTAGAACTAAAACAAAAGGTGACAATGGACATTAAGTGGAAGATTGAACCTATTTCTTTAGATAAAGGTGTGGAAGATCATCTTTTTCGTATCGTACAAGAATCAGTCTCTAATACACTTCGCCATGCGAAAGCAACGAGCTTACATATTCTCCTAATTCCTAGAGACCAATTTGTCATTATGAGAATAACAGATGATGGGGTTGGTTTTGATCTGGAAGAAGGAAGAACGGGGTCATACGGTTTACATAATATGCATGAACGTGCTGTTGAAATAGGAGGGACATTAAAGATCGTAAGCTTGAAAAATCAAGGAACAAAGCTAGAAGTAAAGGTTCCTATTTTAGATGGGGAGGAGGATACCATTGATTAGAGTTGTGTTCGTAGATGATCATGAAATGGTAAGGATAGGCGTTTCATCCTATTTATCTGCTCAGGCTGATATTGAGGTAATTGGAGAAGCCGATAATGGGAGAAAGGGAGTGGAGCTTTGCTTAGAATTACGTCCTGATGTCATCTTAATGGATTTAGTGATGAAGGAAATGGATGGAATTGAAGCAACGAAGCAAATAATTGATGCGTGGCCCGATGCGAAAATCATTATTGTAACAAGCTTCTTAGATGATGAAAAGGTATATCCAGCACTAGAAGCTGGTGCAACAAGTTATCTGCTTAAAACCTCAAAAGCAAATGAGATCGCAGCTGCGGTACGCTCTACCTTTCAAGGCCAATCCATACTCGAGCCTGAGGTAACGGGTAAGATGATGATGAAGATGAGACAAAAACATGTAACCGAACTTCATGACAACTTAACTTCAAGAGAAATGGAAATCCTGCTTCTCATGGCACAGGGGAAATCTAATCAGGAAATTGCAGATGATCTTTTTATTGCTTTAAAAACCGCTAAAACGCATGTTAGCAATATATTAAGTAAGCTAGAGGTCCAAGATCGAACACAAGCGGTCATTTATGCATTTAAACATGAGCTTGTCAAATAATAGAGCAAAAGGTTAGGGGAGAGAAAATATTATGCACAGAAATCATGAGCTTTATGAGTATTTAATGAAGAATTCATGGCAGATGACAGAAGATTGGTATAAACAGGTTGATGACCCAGATCCAAATTCACTTTACTCGACAACAGATGAGCATATTATTAATACACTAAAAGAACAAAATCAGGATTACTTTAAGAGGTTGCATAAGATTTTTATTGAACAAGAGGAAGTTTTTTTAAAAGAGTTTGAGGAATGGACAATTGAACTTGCAAAAGATCAAAAGCATCTTGATACGGCTGTTCATTATGTTGTAAGAGAGTTTAATAAAACGCAGGAAGTCTACATATCTTACCTACAAAAATTTTATAAAGAGAACCAGGATAAAGTAAAGTTAGAGCAATTCTTTTTGTGGTTAGAAATTGTACGTAAGACGTTCCAACTTTCAATATATATTTATATGGAAGAGGCACAGAAGAATACGTCGAAGCAGATAGCGGCACAGAAGGAAATGATTAATGAGTTAAGCTCACCAGTTATCATGCTACAAAATAATGTAGGACTCTTACCTTTAATTGGGGACATAGATACGGCTCGAGCAAAGCTTATTCTGGAAAATACGTTAACACAATGTGCTAGTTTAGATGTTCAATATTTATGTATAGATCTTTCTGGTGTTGCCATCATTGATACTATGGTAGCACATGAAATCTTCCAATTAATTAATGCGTTAAAGCTATTAGGGATTACAAGTACACTATCAGGTATTCGACCAGAAATCGCTCAAACAGCCATTCAATTAGGTCTTGATTTTAATAGTGTTCGCACAACCGCTTCACTTGCCAATTCTTTAGCTGCATTTAACCAATAAAAATACATAAAAAAGCAGCTGGGACATAAGTGCTGTTAGTTAATGAGAAACCCGAACTATCAGGTGATTTTTAAATGAAAATCTCCCATATCGTTCGGGTTTTATTCTTTGTCACTACATGTATTGTTTATGAATACGATTGTTAATCGCTAGTGTAATGGAGCGAAAAGGATGAGACCCCTCGGGCGTAGCGAGGAGGCTAAAGCTTCCTCCCTAGGAAAAAGCAGTTCATTTTTCCCTGCGGAAAGCAAGTGGATGTAGCGGAATGGAACGTACTTGTTCTTCCACCACAACATATTAATAAGGAACAATGTGTCAAACGAAAATCGTTCGTCTTTTAAAAAAATGATTGAGTATTGATCCAAGCTCTTTCAGTAAAAACATATCTCTATTTTTCCTCCAGTTCTCAATAACCCAAGCCTTCGTAACCTGTTCTCCACAAAAGTCAGGTTTGTGATAAACGATAACGACGGTTCCTTTATATACTTGAATGGCACGCTTTCATTCAGCTTTCCCTGTTGTATATAAGTGATTTGTAGGCTCATCAACTAATAGCCAGTTACTTTCCATTTCTTTGCCCCAACTAAATCAACACGTTAACCTGCCAAAAGGTGTCATGATACGTCTTTGAATAAGATTCAATCACCGAAGCTGTGGCTTAGATTAACTATTGATAATAGATCCACTTTCTTATAACCTCCTACTATATAATGCTACTGGAAGGTAGATAAAGTCATTAGTTTACAGGATTTCTTCTGATCAGCGTATGACAATGAAAGCAGAAGCTTTAATAAGCAATACTCAAGAAAGTTTCCAAGCTGGAATTAAGGAATGGTAATGAAAAAAATAACTCATTGGTATATGTATGACTGTGTATATGGTAAGAGTTAGCATATAGTTTAAGAACCATTGAGGAACGGAAACATTTAGAAACAAATATAGTAAAATCATTCCTATTGGAAAGGGAATGAAGATGATTAACCACATGGGACTTCCTAGCTTTTCTGTTAAAGCTCCCAATGAAACAACAGAAAAACCAATAACAAAGGCCTGCCAAAGAAGTAATTCATTCTCAAGGATGAAGGAGGCAATATAGTAAGAAAAGGCAGTTAACGATATTGCTAAAGCAAAATCAAACAGATATTTCAATCTAACCACTCCTCTAATCATCTCATTCTCTATTAAATAATACCATAAAAAGTAAATGACTTACCGCCAATGTCCTATGGAAAACAACTTCCAATAAAACAAATTAGATTTACACTCTTATTACACTTATAATAGAAGCAGGAATTTGAGTTTCGAAAGGATGTTTAGATGAGTAAAACGGTTGTTCTAGCGGAAAAACCCTCTGTTGGGAGAGACTTAGCTAGAGTATTGAATTGTCATAAAAAAGGAAATGGATATTTAGAAGGGGAAAAATACATCGTGACATGGGCTCTTGGGCATCTTGTCACATTAGCAGATCCTGAAGGGTACGGAGAACAGTACAAATCCTGGCGCTTAGAAGATCTGCCGATGCTTCCTGAGCTTCTTAAGCTAGTTGTCATTAAAAAAACAGGTAAGCAATTTCAGTCAGTGAAATCACAGCTACTACGAAAAGATGTTAGTGATATTATTATCGCAACGGATGCTGGGCGTGAGGGCGAGCTAGTTGCGCGCTGGATTCTTGAAAAAGCGCATGTCAAAAAGCCGATACAACGTCTATGGATTTCATCTGTTACAGATAAAGCCATTAAAGAAGGATTTCGTAAATTAAAGAGTGGAAAAGAATACGAGAATTTATATGCATCAGCAGTTGCTCGTGCAGAGGCCGACTGGATTGTCGGACTTAATGCTACACGCGCACTGACAACTAAATTTAATGCTCAACTATCCTCTGGTCGTGTTCAAACGCCTACGTTAACAATGATTGCTAAACGTGAAGAAGAAATACGAAGCTTTAAACCGAAGAAGTATTTCGGAATGAAGGCTGTTGTTGAAAAAGGGATAACATTCACGTGGCACAATGATCAAAAGAATGACACAAAAACATTTGATGAGCAGGAACTTGAGCAAAAGCTAGCAAAAGGTAAAGGGAAGCCTGCTACTATAATAGATAGGAAGGTTACACCGAAAAAAACCTATTCACCTGCACTTTATGATTTAACAGAATTGCAGCGTGATGCGAATAAGCGCTTCGGATTTTCAGCAAAAGAAACGCTATCCACTATGCAGAAGTTATATGAACAGCATAAAGTGCTCACATATCCAAGAACAGATTCTAGATATATAACAAGCGATATCGTCCCAACATTAAAGGATCGTCTTGAAGCATGTAGAATGAAAGAGTATGCGCCAGCCATTGCCAAAATAATGAAGCAGCCAATTAAGCCAACAAAAGCATTCGTCGATGATCAAAAGGTCTCTGATCACCATGCTATTATTCCAACTGAAGAGTCTGTACCATTAAGTGCACTTTCAGATAAAGAACGAAAAATTTACGATATGGTCGTGAAGCGGTTCATTGCTGTGTTAATGCCTGCCTATCAATATGAGCAAACAATTGTTATAGCCACTATTGGAGATGAACAGTTTTCGGCTAAAGGAAAACGAGTGACTTCTTTAGGGTGGAAAGAGGTATTTCAGGATGCTCCTGATGAAGATGGAGAGGATAATCAATCCCTTCCAGTTCTAGCAAAGGGAGACACCTTTACCGTCACGTCTCTACAGAAAACAGTGGGTGAAACAAAGCCACCATCACGCTTTAACGAAGCTACATTGTTATCCGCAATGGAAAACCCTTCGAAATTTATGGCGGGAGAAAGTAAGGATCTTATTAAAACAATAGGTGAAACGGGTGGTCTTGGCACAGTTGCGACACGTGCAGATATTATTGAAAAATTATATAGTAGCTTCTTAATTGAGAAAAAAGGTAAAGAGATTTTCATTACATCTAAAGGAAAGCAGCTTTTGACGCTTGTACCTGAGGAGTTAAAATCACCAGTGTTAACAGCTGAGTGGGAACAAAAGCTAACGAAAATAGCAAAGGGCTCACTTCCAAAGCAGGTCTTCTTGAATGAAATGAAGCAATATGCGAAAGAAGTTGTTACAGAGATTAAAAACAGCAAGCAAACCTTCAAGCACGATAACGTGACAGGGAAGAAATGTCCGGAGTGCAGTAAGCTTATGCTTGAGGTGAACGGGAAAAAAGGAAAAATGCTCGTTTGTCAGGACAGAGAATGTGGCTATAAAAAAGGTGTTTCTAGGGTAACGAACGCACGTTGTCCACAATGTAAAAAGAAGCTTGAGCTTAGAGGTGAGGGCGAAGGGCAAATGTTCGCATGTAAGTGTGGACATCGTGAAAAGATGTCAACGTTCCAGGAGCGCCGTAAAAAGAATCAAAACAGCAAGGTGTCTAAACGTGAAGTCGCACAATATATGAAGAAACAAGACGATGATTTCGCAAACAATGCTCTTGCAGATGCGTTAGCGAAGTTGAAGCTTGATCAATAGGTCTGTTACCAAGATAAGCTAACAGGTATCTTGGGAAATGAAGATCAGGGTGCAAAATGGTATTCACCAAGTAAAGATATGAAGATAGGAAGAGAAAGCGTGCCAATCATTAAGACAGATATGTTTATCTATGCTCCAAGAGAGATTTGTTTTGACGTTGCTCGAGATATTGACATCCATACCGAATCAACAAGTCAAACGAGTGAACGGGCAGTAGCCGGTATTACAAGTGGGCTTATTGAATTGAACGAGACCGTGACGTGGGAAGCGATTCATTTTGGAATAAAGCAAAATCTTACCGTACGAATTACGGAGCTAGAGTTTCCTGTTCGATTTGTAGATGAAATGGAAAAAGGTGCATTCAAACGGTTTTATCATGTTCATGAATTTATTGAAAAAGAGCAAGGAACCTTAATGATTGATATATTTGATTACACCTCTCCATTCGGAGGAATCGGAAAGCTAGCAGATCGTCTCTTTTTAGAGCGATATATGAAAGAGTTCCTAATAAAAAGAAATCGGTATATTAAGAAGGTAGCAGAAGAACGAGTAAGAAGATAAATATTAGTAGGGCCGCCTAGTGCGGCTTTTTTCTATTGAATTTAGCATGACCTCCCACCTTATGCACACCCACCCATGTAAGCAAAATCATTTCCATAAAAGTGAACAAATTATGATCAAAAAGTTACATATTCGTGAAGAACCGTTGAACGTTACATGACAGTTCCTGTAATTGATTATCTTTGACTCGATCCTCTGATATGATGTGATTAAGCGGCTGTGTGATGTTTTACACAGACTGTTTTTGAGGTATATAAGTATGTGAGGTATAGAAAGTTCACTTTTTCACAATCAATTTTTAAAGGTGTATCTCTTTTTAAGTTGCAGCTAGTATAAATGAAGATTTTATGTGTTTTTAGAAAGGAGTACTAGTATGAAATTAAAGTTGGCATTGTTCACAGTTCTTTTGACGATTTCGTCTCTTTTAGCTGGTTGTGAGCCTTTATTAGTGTTAGATCCAAAAGGTCCACAGGCGGAACGATTAGCTAGTGATATCATGCTGTCCATTCTCGTGATGTCAGGAATCGTTATTGTTGTTTTTGCACTATTAGTTTATATGTTAGTAAAATATCGAGCTTCTAATTCAAGTGATGATTATGAGCCACCTCACATTGAAGGTAATATCTGGGTAGAGGCAGTTATGATTGGTATTCCGATTATTATTGTTGCATTTTTATCAGTTGTATCTGTTCAAAGTAACTATATTGTTGAGTCAGCTCCAGAAGGATATGAAGATAAAGAGCCATTAATTGTTTATGCCTCATCTTCTAACTGGAAATGGCATTTTAGTTATCCTGAAGAAGGCGTCGAAACAGTAAACTATTTATATGTTCCTACAGATCGTGCTTTAGAAATTAAACTATATTCACATGGTCCAATTACAAGCTTCTGGGTTCCACAGCTTGGAGGACAAAAATATGCGATGAATGATCACGTAACAACTCTTCATTTAGCAGCTGATGTTCCAGGTGAATACATGGGACGAAATGCAAACTTTAGTGGAGAAGGTTTTGCCGAAAACATCTTTGAAGTAACGGCAATGTCTCAAACAGAATTTGACGAGTGGGTTGATGAAGTAAAAGAAACGGCTGATCCACTTACAGAGGGAACATTTGAAGAATTATTAGAGCCTGGCCATCTTGGTAGAATGACGTTCACAGGAACCCATTTAGATTTCACTTCTCCTCCTGAACATCACCATGGTGATGCTGAGCATGATGAGATGGATATGGAAAACCATGAAGATCATGAGAACCATGAAGATCATGAGAACCATGAAGATCATGAGAACCACGAAGAAGAGGCTTCTGAAGAAGATCACAGTCATCATTAATGGTTTGAATGAAAAGATATACACATTATCGTTCCGAAAGGAGTTAAAATAGGATGGAATTTTTCGAGCGTTTTGCCATACCTCATCCAAGTCTTCCGATCTATATTGCAATGGTTTCAATCGTTTTAACAATGGTTGGTCTTGTAGTGGGATTAACGTACTTTAAAAAATGGGGTTACTTATGGCGTGAATGGTTAACAACGGTTGACCATAAGAAAATCGGGATTATGTACCTGCTATCTGCACTACTTATGCTGTTCCGTGGTGGTGTTGATGCCATCATGCTACGTGCGCAGCTGGCAGTTCCAGATAATACGTTATTAACATCACAACATTACAATGAAATCTTTACAACACACGGAATTGTTATGATCTTGTTCATGGCGATGCCATTTATTATGTTCTTTATGAACTTCGTTGTTCCATTACAAATTGGAGCACGTGACGTTGCATTCCCTCGTTTGAATGCACTGAGCTTCTGGTTGTTCTTTATGGGTGCGATGCTATTTAACATCTCATTCGTAGTCGGTGGTTCACCTGACGCAGGTTGGACTTCTTATTTTCCACTTGCAGGTAATGAATTTAGTAAATCTGTTGGTACGAACTATTACATGATTGCCATACAGATTGCTGGTATCGGTACGTTAATGACTGGTATTAACTTCATTACAACGATTTTAAAAATGAGAGCACCTGGTATGACATTAATGAAAATGCCAATGTTCACTTGGTCAGCACTTATTGCAAGTGCGATCATCGTTTTCGCTTTCCCTGTATTAACTGTAGCTTTAGCGATGGGAACAATGGACCGATTATTTGGTACTCATTTCTTCACACTTGATAATGGTGGAATGGATATGCTTTGGGCCAACATCTTCTGGGTTTGGGGACATCCTGAGGTATATATCTTAATTCTTCCTGCTTTCGGTATTTTTAGTGAAATTATTTCAACATTTGCAAAGCGTAACCTATATGGATATAAATCTATGGTTGGCTCAATGGTGCTTATTTCACTTCTATCATTCGTTGTATGGGTTCACCATTTCTTCACAATGGGTCAAGGTGCATTCACAAACAGTATCTTCTCTGTAACAACGATGGCGATTGCTGTACCAACTGGTGTGAAAATTTTCAACTGGTTGTTAACACTTCGTAAAGGGAAGATCAGTATCACAACACCAATGCTTTACTCTTTACTGTTTATTCCGTTGTTTACACTTGGTGGGGTAACAGGAGTTATGCTTGCCATGTCAGCAGCTGATTATCAGTACCATAATACGATGTTCCTAGTAGCTCACTTCCACAACGTTATTATTCCTGGTGTTGTGTATGCGATGCTAGCTGGTTTCACTTATTACTGGCCAAAGATTTTTGGATTCCTGTTAAACGAACGTATTGGAAAGTGGACAGCGTGGTTATTATCCATTGGATTCGTACTTGCATTCATTCCAATGTATATCACTGGTTTAGACGGTCAAGCTCGTCGTATGTACACATACTCTGAATCTACTGGATTTGGACCGTTAAACATGATTTCATTTGGTGGAGCAGCAATCATGGGTATCGCGTTTGTGTTAATCGTTTATAACATTTACTACAGCTTCCGTTATGCTTCAAGAGATATTAGTAGCGATCCATGGGATGCTCGTACACTTGAATGGGCTACTCATACACCAGTACCTGAGTATAACTTCGCAATTGTACCAGAAGTTAAGTCTGAAGAAGCGTTTTGGGATGCGAAGAAAAAAGGTCATGTTCTATTCAAAGGGGAATATGAAAAAATTCATATGCCGAATAGCAGTGGCTTACCGTTTATCCTTAGCTGTATCTTCTTTGCATGGGGCTTCTCATTAGTATTCAGCCTTTGGATTCCGGCTATTATTACAACTATTGGTATCTTTGTTTGTATGGGAGTACGTTCATTTGAAAAAGATCACGGATATTATATCCCTGTTAAAGAAATCGAAGAAACAGAATCAGAATTGCGAGGTGCTTAATAGATGAAAATAGATAACTCGCTTCCTCTTGAATATAGTACAGAAGAAAATCGTTTGAAAATATTAGGCTTCTGGATTTTCCTTGGTGCTGAAATTATGCTGTTTGCTACACTTTTTGCAGCTTATTTTACCCTTGAAGGTCGTACTGGAAATGGTCCAACCGGAGGAGAGATCTTTGTTATCACTCCGGTGATCCTTGAAACATTTATCCTTTTAACAAGTAGTTTCACCATCGGACTTGCCATTCATGCAATGCGCCTAGGTAAACAAAAAGCGATGTTAACCTTTTTTGGAATTACTCTAGTATTAGGGCTTTCCTTCTTAGGAATCGAGATCTTTGAATTTTACACGTATGCTCATGAAGGAGCAGGAATTCAAACAAGTGCTTTCACAGCAGCACTATTGACAACATTAGGAACACACGGAGCTCACGTATCACTTGGTCTTTTCTGGGGATTATTCATTATGATTCAGATCAAAAAGCGTGGCTTAACACCTGAAACAGCAAATAAATCGTTCATCTTCTCACTTTACTGGCACTTCCTAGATGTTGTTTGGATTTTCATCTTCAGCTTCATCTATTTGAAAGGAATGATGTAAAATGAGAGAATTATTTCCGATGAACCAGGTAATGGGATTTGTGTTTTCCCTTTTGTTAACTGTTGTTGCTCTTGGAGTTTATTTCATGGATATGTCATTTAAAGTAGGAATGATCATTCTATTTGTTACAGCATTTATCCAAGCAGGCTTACAGCTAATTGTCTTCATGCATGCAGGTGAATCTGAAGATAAAGCAGCTATCTATACGAACGTTCTTTACGGTATCATCATTGCAGTTGTGACAGTGCTCGGTACACTATTAGTAATGCTTTGGGATATGGGCGGAATGTAAGAAAAAAAGTATGACTCAAAATGAGTCATACTTTTTTTACGTCGTTTTAGTGATTACCACTTTCTTTTGTTTAAGTCAATTTGGCATTGAAGACAAAGAATGTCTTTTACTCCATATTGGTGGCTATTTGCCCTACGCTAACTAAAGCGTCTTGTGCTTTTGTTTTTTGAATAAGCACTGTGTACTTTATTAGTAGTGAATATAAGCATATACTTTCTTGAAGAAGTGTGAGATAAACACATAGTAACCAGTTGCAAGTGCTGCAATTACATTAACAGCAAAGATAATCCCGAATAGTATATACTCAAGTGTGCCAAAGGTTGTTGTTATATATAGTGTAAACATAACCCACATCAGGGCAATGAAAGGAATTTGAAGAATGGCAAGCTTTTTATTTTCCTTCCATAAGAACAGTGGTGTAGCACTTGAGAATAATAAATAAGCAAAAAACACATCCATTTCTAATCATCTCCTTTAATGATAACGCTTTCAGTATTGTGTCCATATTTAGAACGTTTTGTGAACTTTTTGTTACAATTAATATAACATAGGACAAGCTAAGAAATAAAGCAAAAAAATGTATGTTGTTAAAAACTTTTTGGTATGTTAACGATAGACATTGACTACTAAGTGCTTATTCAGTATAAGTGAATAGGGAGATCTAGTCATTTGCTTTAAAACTAGCATCCATGTGCCTTTATATTTTATATACCACATGACAACTACATATAAACGAAAGGTGGTTCATATGAACACAACACAGGAAATTTCTAAACGAAAATTACTTGGAATTGCCGGGCTTGGTTGGATGTTTGATGCAATGGATGTCGGTATCTTATCGTTCATTATTGCAGCGCTTCAGAAAGACTGGAATTTAACG
Organism: Bacillus weihaiensis; assembly: GCF_001889165.1. Lineage (GTDB taxonomy): Bacteria > Bacillota > Bacilli > Bacillales > Bacillaceae > Metabacillus > Metabacillus weihaiensis. The sequence goes on from NZ_CP016020.1 coordinate 49,710, forward strand.
ACCCAACAAATGGGCTGGATTGGTAGTGTGAATTCTATCGGAATGGCTGTCGGAGCATTAGTTTTTGGCTTGATGGCAGATAAGGTGGGGAGAAAACAAGTCTTTATCATAACCTTATTATTATTCTCTATTGGTAGTGGAGTATCAGCTTTTGTTACTTCCTTGACACTTTTTTTAGTTTTAAGATTTTTTATAGGGGCAGGCTTAGGTGGAGAGCTACCAGTAGCCTCTACATTAGTTTCGGAAAGTGTACCAGCCAATGAACGTGGTAGAGTTGTCGTTCTACTTGAAAGCTTTTGGGCAGGAGGATGGTTAATTGCTGCACTTATTTCGTATTTCGTCATCCCAAACTTTGGCTGGCAGGCAGCCTTACTATTAAGTGCTCTACCAGCGTTTTATGCTTTATACTTACGCTTGAAACTACCTGATTCACCTAGGTTTCAAGCCGTCAACATTTCTAAGCAAAAAGAATCGTCTCTCACAAAAATGGCAAAAGTTTGGGCTAAACCATACAGAAAACAAACAACGATGCTATGGATTTTATGGTTTTGTATCGTGTTCTCCTATTACGGGATGTTTTTATGGCTCCCAAGCGTTATGGTGCTGAAAGGATTTAGTTTAATTAAAAGCTTCCAATATGTACTCATCATGACACTTGCACAATTACCTGGATATTTTATCGCTGCATTCCTAATTGAAAGAGTAGGTCGGAAGTTTGTTCTGATTACTTTTTTAGTTGGAACCGCAGTAAGTGCTTATTTTTTCGGAAATGCAGATACATTGGCCTTACTATTAACCTCAGGGATTTTTCTTTCGTTTTTCAATTTAGGAGCATGGGGAGCTCTATACGCCTACACTCCTGAGCACTATCCTACAGAAATACGTGGAACAGGAGCAGGCTTAGCTGCTTCGTTTGGTAGAATTGGTGGTATACTAGGACCATTATTAATTGGATATTTAGTTGCAGCAGAAGTTTCCATTCAATTCATCTTCTTTATCTTTGCCATTGCCATAATAATTGGAGCGCTTGCTGTCTTATTTCTTGGAGAAGAAACGAGACAAAAGGAACTTATATAAATAGGTTTGAGAGATTAGCTTTCTGCTTTTCTCTTTTTTAAATTGGCTCTTTTCATCGTAGTTTAATGAGATCCGTTACTGGAATTCGTATTTTACGTGGGAAAACTATCCTATGTTCCAAAAAGCAATGTCTTCCTAGGGTGGTCCAGTGCCTTCTGCCGACTCCAATCAACAAAATGCTAAAAACATGATTAAATATGAACAAAGCCTGTCATTTTGGTGAAGTGTAAAGAAATTGATCTCCTCTAGTATGCACAACCTTCTTAGCTAAGCAATTCATGGGTAAAATAAAGAAAGAAACGGTATGCTTACTATAAGGAGGTAGAATAATGAACTCAGTTATTGAAACAATCTTAAATCATCGATCTATTCGTAAATTTGAAGAAAAATTACTCGCAGATGAACAAATTAAGGTACTTGTAGAAAGTGCTCAAGCCGCTTCTACTTCTAGCTATATTCAAGCTTATTCCATCATAGGAGTAAAGGATAAAGTAAAGAAGAAACAGCTGGCAGAGTTAGCTGGAAATCAATCCTATGTTGCAGAAAATGGTCACTTTTTTGTCTTTTGCGCAGATTTATACAGACATCAACTCATTTCAGAACTTCACGACAAGCCGTCTCAACCTGTTTTAGAGAGTACGGAAAAATATATGGTTGCTGTTATCGATGCCACACTTGCAGCTCAAAATGCCGTACTTGCAGCAGAATCAATGGGGCTAGGAGCTGTCTACATAGGAGGACTTAGAAATCAGCTTCAAGAGGTAAGTAACATACTCAAAACTCCAAAATATGTTCTTCCGTTATTTGGAGTGGCTGTAGGGTACCCAGCTCAGAAGCCTGATAAAAAACAAAGGCTCCCTTTAGAGCATGTGTACCATGAAGATGAATACGAGCAAGATAAGAATGTATACATAGATCAGCTTAAAGACTACGATGACTTCATTTCGGCTTACTACCATAAGAGAACAGGCGGGCAGCGTTCTGATACATGGACTGGCCAAATGGCAGATTTGTTATCGCGCCCTGCTAGAATGTATATGAAGGAATTTATTGAGGATAAGGGCTTTAATAAGAAGTAAGGAAAGATAAATGCTAAGTGCTAGAAATTTATTTCGCACTTAGCATTTTATTTTTCACGTAACAAATCAAATGGTGTGGTGCCATATTTGAAGAAAATCATGAATGTTTCTATTAAGGTTAAAGTAGTTGTTTTGAAGGGTAATTTCTACGATCGTTTAATCCCTGCTTCCTACATTCATTCCCTCTACCTAAGTACTCCGTTTCCCTCATCTCCACTTGTCTCTATTTAAATGTAATAGTCTCATCGGCATTTGTTATTTTACAAAAATTACAAATTAGTTTACTATAAAAGTATCTGAATAATCTTAAATTTATGTAAAAGGAGTGGGATAGTGAAAAAAATGAGAGCCATACTTTTTCAGTTTGTGGCAGCTTTACTAGGTATTATCGTATTCGGAGCACTTCCTTCGATGTTTATTCCAAATGGTGCAGGTGATGGACCATTTTCATTATTCTTTGATACTATTAAAAAAATTGTGTACCATTTATTTCATTTCAAAGAGATGACTTTTCAAATTAAAGGGGTAGAATATAAGGTTTATCCATATATATTGGATGGTGTCGTCTATTCTTTAATCCTTCTCTTAAGCGCATTAGTGGTAGCATACATAGCAAGTATTCTCTTAACATTACTTACAATGCAGTTTTCTAGAAGGGTGCGAGAAAAAATTAAGCTGATGATTTTATTTCTAGAATCATTGCCTGACATTTTAGTTGTTTTGCTGCTTCAGCTGGTGATCATCCTCATCTACAAACAAACAGATGTGCTGCTTATGAAGGTTGTGACAGTCGGGGATTCACAGGCACTTTTATTACCTATTCTATGCTTGGCACTATTGCCTACTATACAATTATATCGCTATACGATTCATTTGTATGAAGAAGAATTAAAAAAGGACTATATCCTTTTAGGAAGAGCAAAAGGAATGAGACATACTTTTTTATTAGTAAAGCATATTTTAAGGAATACTGTCGTATCACTCTTTTTTAATTTGAAGAAAACGATATGGTTTATGCTTTCTACACTAGTCGTTGTCGAGCTTTTATTTGGTGTTATTGGAATTACCTATTTTCTAACATATTATATGGCTCCAGAAATATTTGTATTTGTTTTATTATTCTTGTTTGTGCCGATTTTTCTTTTCTATCATGTCATAAGGGAGATCATTGAAAGGTCTGTGAAAGGCGGGGAAACATTAACATGATAAAATTACTAAAAAATCCTCTCTTTTCAATTGGTTTTTTCTTTTTACTGGGTTTATTAATTACTAGTTTCGTATATTCAGAGGTGGTCAATCATGAGGTCCGCCAACTATATCATATTTATGATGAAGATAAGGAGCTTGTTGATTCAGCACCGATTGCTCCAAGGAAAGAAGCGTGGTTAGGAACAGATAAGCTAGGCTATGACATGCTAAGTAAAGTGTTGATAGGGGCAAAATATACGATCCTTGCTGCTCTAACAATTGCTTTATTACGGATGTTATTATCTATACCTTTAGGTCTTGTGCTTGGAATTTATTCTCCCAAACTTAAAAAGTATGTAAATAGTTTAGTAGATGCTTTTCATTTTATCCCCCTAACGATTATTGCCCTGTATTTATTAAGGCCGTTTCTGTTTATGGGACCTGAAGGCTTTGCTTATTCATTGACGGAAAGAATGCTGATTGAAGTAATTGTTTTAACTGTTTTAACAGTACCTATATTAGTTGTCCTAGTTGGAAATGAGACGGGAGAGCTAATGAAATCAGAGTTTGTCGCAAGTGCCAAAACATTAGGTGCGTCAAAGCTACATATTATGACAAAACATATGATTCCAACTTTAAAGGATCGCTTCTTTATTCTATTTGGTCAACAGTTTGTCCAAACACTGATTGTGATGACTCACTTAGGGTTATTTAATTTATATTTTGGAGGTACTGTCTTTTCTTTTGACTCCATGGGAACTGATCCTCCACAATCTGTTACGAACGAGTGGTCAGGCTTAATTGGAGGGACAAAGATCTTTCTTCAATGGGCGCCTTGGATTCCACTAACACCTATTCTCTGTTTTGCCTTAACGATCTTAGCCGTAACATTTATGGTAGAAGGATTTTCGCAAGTGACGACGGGGAATAAAGTCTATTTTAAAGGATATAGAAAAAAGAAGACAAAGATAGAAGAATCACATATAGAAGTAGAAAAGAGTCACTTCAAGCTTATGAAAAACTCATCCTAATAGAGGAGTAGCTCTTACTTTAAAGATTTAACTTTATCGTATTTATTTAATAATCTATCCAGTTTCTGACTTCGGTTGACAGTTTCAGGATGAATGAGACCTTTCTTTTTTGCCATTACCATCATATTTGCACGTAGAGTGTTAATTTCAATTTCAAGGGTAACTAGATCAGCATCTCTTACTTTCAACATAAACCCTCCTTCTTGAATAATTTTCCTTTAATGTAGGCAATTAGATTTATTTTAAAGGATTTTATTTAAAAAAGTAAGATATTCGACAATTCTTCCTAAAAAAACACAAAATTTGTCATTGTCTAAGGCGGGGAATAACTGCTCTCTCTTTCACATAGGAATGAATAGTATATATTTGAACCCTTAGAGCCTCACCTGCCCGACGCGCGAAAAAAGCGAGCAGCTGGAGCGGAATTTAACCAGACCGAACACTTGATAAATAGCCACAAGTTTACGATAATAGCCAAAATGTAAAAGGTATCTAAAATTTGTAGATTTTCTTTTTTTTAAACTAAATATGTATGAAATTGATTTATATAGATATAAATACAAGACAAGTACAGAGAGACATGAGAGTCTCTCTGGTCCTTTACTTCGCATCATTCCTCCGCAAGGAATAGATATAGGTGTCATATGCATTTCCGCCTTGCATCATATAATCATGGAGAATCCCTTCCTGAACAAATCCAAGCTTCCTTAAAAGAGAGTTAGAGGCATCATTATTTAAGAAAACGATCGCACCGATTCGATTTAGCTGTAACTCATGAAAGCCGTACTTATTAACCGTTTTTACTGCTTCCGTTGCATATCCTCTTCGCCAGTAGGCTGGATGAATTTCATAGCCTATTTCAGCCCGCATATGTCGTGAATTCCAGTTGTGAAATCCAATTGTTCCAATAACCTCATTGAATTCTTTACTTACGATTGCCCATCGCATTCCACGCTTTTCGGTTTCAAGAGTGGAAAAGCTTTCAATTAGCTGCTTGGCTTGAGCCATACTTGTTAGCGGGTCTTGCCCATAATAACGAGTTAGTTCTTCATTTGAAAAAAGATCATAAATTCTTTGATGGTCCTCCACTTTTATTTCCCTTAAAAGTAATCGCTCCGTTTCAAGCTCTTTCATTTACTTCATCCCCTTTTATTGACAATTGTACATTGAGAGTGGGGAATTTATCCACTTAAATATTGGTTCATTAGCCAAGCACAAACAGAATATGCTTAAGCGTGTAAGCTTTAACATGATTAGGGAGGGAAAGATATGTATCCATATCCTATTTATCCATATTACAGTAGTCAGAAGAAAGTAAAACAAATGCCGGTTGTATTTCCTCCACAGCATCAAGAACGTCATCCAGGCTTAGAATATAAGATGGATCCAAGACCAATATCTGAATGGGATGGCTATAAAGCTAGTGGGAAGTTAAAAAATAAAGTGGCCATTATTTCTGGTGGAGATAGTGGGATTGGTCGAGCAGTCGCCTACGCATTTGTTAAAGAAGGGGCTTCTGTTGTTATCCCGTATTTGAATGAGCATCGCGATGCGGAAGAAACAAAGCGAAGAATAGAAGAGTTAGGAGGAAAATGTCTCTTAATACCAGGAGATTTGGGTCAAGAGCATATGTCATATCAAGTTGTTAATCAGACTATTCAAACCTTTGGTAGGCTGGATATCCTAGTCAATAATCATGCTATTCAAATTATCCAAGACAGTATATTAGATATTTCTGCAGCACAGCTTGAAGCAACGTTTCGCACAAATATCTTCTCTTTCTTCTATATGGTCAAGGCATGCTTACCTTATTTAAAAGAAGGTAGCTCTATTATAAATACCACATCAATCACGGCTTATGATGGTCAGGAGAAGCTTATTGATTACTCTGCAACAAAGGGAGCTATCACAACCTTTACGAGATCTTTAGCAATTTCATTAGTGAACAAAGGGATAAGAGTAAATGGAGTCGCACCAGGTCCAATATGGACACCACTCATCCCTTCAAGTTTTTCAGCAAAAGGTGTTACAAGCTTCGGTACTGATACGGAAATGAAACGACCTGGTCAGCCTTTTGAATTAGCACCAACGTATGTTTATCTTGCAGGAGATGATTCGAGGTTTGTTACAGGGCAAGTCTTACATGTAAATGGTGGCAGATATCGAACATCATAAATACCTTTTTTAGGTGCAAGAGGATTGTGTTATAAACAAACGCATTAAAATGAAGGTAAAAACGGGAGTTTAGTCCTGTGTATAACCTGTTAATAGTGTGAAAAAGTCCTATATATATTGTAGCGAACGCATGTACCCACACAAAATGTGGATAGTGTCTGTGGATATGTTGATAACTATTGTGGATAAGTTGTTGTTAACTGTTAAAAACTATGTTAATAACTGAATTTTTAAAGCGTTAAATAAGATTATGTAAATGAATACTTTATTTTTGACTATATTTAGATAACTTATCCACATAAAGGATCCATTTTTACTGGGTGAGTGAAAATAGGTAGTAACTCACCCTAAATGAAATGAGGAATGATTTCCTGATAAATGATGCATTCTAATGGATACGAAAATCTAAAAAGGCGGTATATGATGGGAGAAAATTCATATCAATGCATAATTGTAGGTGGAGGAATTGCTGGTCTCCAAGCAGCCATACAACTAGGTCGTTATATGCATCATGTGGTCGTCATTGATTCGGATGATGGGCGATCAAATGCATGTAGAGGGTATCATAATCTATTAGGATGGCCAAACGGTGTAAGTGGAGAAACACTTCGAAGTTTGGGGAAATCTCAAGCCATGAATGCAGGAATTGAATTTAAGAAAGATTATGTCATTCGTTTACAAAGACAAGAAGTAGGATTTGAGGTGAAGACAAAAAAAGGAGAGGAGTTAAAAACGAAAACGATTCTTCTTTCAACCGGAATAAAAGACCACATTCCCCCTATTGAAGGAATCGCTCCTTGTTTAGGGATTTCTGTGTATGTTTGTCCAGACTGTGATGGGTATGAGGTTCGTAACAGGAAAACAATAATATTGGGTTCAGGTAATACGGGTGCAAAAATGGCTTTGACGTTAACCTATTGGACAAACCAAATTGTTTTCGTAAACCACGAGAGAAAAAAGATTGATCATTCAATTCTCACTTCCTTAAAAGCAAAGGGAATTGAAACAATTGAAGGGGATATAGATGAAGTAATAGCTGAAGATAAAACCGAATTTAGGGGAGTTTCTTTAAAAGATGGACGAGTTATTTCAGGTGAAAAAGGCTTCATTGCATTTGGGGGAAATACTGTTCATTCAGAATTAGCTCATGATGTTGGTGTTGAACGACTTGAGAATAAGCATGTACTTGTGGATCCGAGGACGAAGGAAACAAATATAACAAATATTTGGGCAGCAGGAGATGTGGTTGCTCATTCAGAACAAGTGTCGATCGCAATGGCTGATGGATGTCAGGCTGCTATTTGGATTCATAAAAGACTACTTGAAATGGACAAAGGTTAAAAAAAGGTGAACCTTACTTTTAATTAACTATAATGTATAGGTTTTACTTTATTTGGCGATAATGCTAGTAAATCCCCCCCTAATCTTTATATAGTTGTATGTGATGAGGAGAAGATGGCAATCGTATTTTGTATACAATTGTCCACTTCTCCTCGTTTTTTTATAAGGAAATCGTTTGATTTATCTATAGTTGAAAAACACGTTCAATTACCCAATAACCTCCAATAATAATAATAAGCGCAGAACCATATTTCATTGAAGACGAGTAATATTTCAATTGTTGGATGCGAGCCAAAATTGGAATAAGAAGTGCAACTAAAATAATCTGAACTACTTCAATTCCTAAGTTGAAACTTAATAAAGATAAAACCAAATGACTGCTTGGAATCGTCATCTCTGAAAGAAGTCCTGCAAATCCCAACCCATGTATAAGACCAAAAGCAAATGTTAAAAGCCATCGTTTTTTAATGTTTTTTCTAAACAGATTCTCTATTGCAACGTAAACAATACTTAGTGCAATGATAGATTCTACTAAAAGAGAGGGTAGGTTAATGATATCAAGGTAGCCTAATGTAAGTGTGATACTATGTGCTACTGTAAAGGCAGTAACGACCTTTACATAATCCTTGAACGTTTGCTTAGCTAGTAGTAAGGCAAATAAAAAGAGCAGATGGTCGTAGCCAGTCAAGATATGTTCCATGCCTAATAGGAAAAAAGCATACCAAGCGGGTGATGATTGACTATTTGCTTCATTTTCTCCAACCTGTAGACCAAAATCTACATGGCGATTTTCACCTTTTAAAATATGCTCTGAAAACTTTCCATTTTGATTAATGGTTAATAGATGGGTATAACTTGTTTTATCATCCGTATTGTAGTACATCGTATCCATCACGCTATATGTTGCGTTATCTACATAAGGATATTCTTGTGTGAGAGTGACAACCTCTTTGCCGTTCTTTGTTTCAGTACGAATGATAGCTTCTGAAAGTGGTCGTTGACTTACATCGTTTGCTTGAATTTGTACATGTTGATTAATCCATTCAGTGATACTTTCGCGGTTTTGAGTGATTTCTTCCTCTGTTAAACGCCCATCTGCATTCTTATCAGCTGAGACATTTTCGATAACGGACATGTGATCAATTGAAAAAGAGAATTCTACTTTCTCCTCCTCTATTTTAATCGTCCCATAGCTAGCGCTTAGTGGATGAGCCCAACTAGTAGTAGGTATAAGAACGATAAAAGCTACTATGATTAAAGTTTTTAAGAATACGCGCATTTTTTCCTCCTGATATCCGTTATTTAGACATTTGTTTCTATTCTAAAAGAAAAATTGTGAAGAAATAAGAGGTAAATTGTAAAGAATTGTTAAGTTTTGTAAAGAAAAAACAAAAGAATCTTAACAATAAGAAAATATTTCCTTAAGAATGAGGTGATAGATTTATATATGGGTTTTTCTATTAATCTAGTTTTACCACCTAAAGGAGGAAGATGAGTTGAGTAAGCGTTTACGTGATAGTCGTAAAGTGTTTTCGCTAGCTATGGTTTTTGTTTTACTCGTAGGGATGCTACCCTCGGGTCTTGCAAAAAATACAGCTAGTGCAGTTGCAACGGATTTATTTATATCTGAGCATGTTGAAGGGACTAGTAATAACAAAGCAATTGAAATTTTTAATGGTACAGGTAATGAGGTAGATTTATCAACGTATAGTTTAGAGCTTTATTCGAATGGATCTACTAGTGCAAATAACAAGATACCATTGAATGAAATGAAAGAAACACTCAGTCATAATGACGTTTTAGTTATAGCACATCCAAGTTCTTCAAAGGCTATATTGGATGTTGCTAATCAAACATCTTCTGGCATTAACTTTAATGGTGATGATGCGCTTGTTTTAAAGCATAATGAGACCATTATTGATATAGTTGGAAAAATTGGTGATAGAACAATTGACACAAAGGACAAAACGTTAGTTCGAAAAAGTAATATACAAAAAGGTAACCTAACGTACACAACAGAAGAATGGGAAGAACTTGCTACAGACACATTTAATAATTTAGGAGCTCATAAAATGGACGGCATCGCAGAGCCGACAGAACCTGAGTTTCCAGAAGGTATCACACCGATTGCAGATGTACGAAGTGGTGGTGTGGATAAGGAAGTAGTTGTTCAAGGGATCGTGACAACGACGCCTGGTGCAAATGGTACTAAGTCTTTCTATATGCAAGATTCAACTGGCGGGTTATTAATCTATACAAATAACGTATACGATGGAGTGAAAATTGGTACAAAAGTGAAGGTAACAGGGAAAACATCTGTGTATCAAGGTAAATTCCAAATTGTACCCTCATCACCAGCTGAAGTAATTGATGCTGAAGGGAAATCCCCTACAGCAAAAACGCTTGCAATTAATGAAGTAAATGAGTCAGTTGAGGGACAGGTTGTTAAACTGGAAAATGTAACGTTAAAAGAATTGACTTCAGATACATTCAAAAATGCAAATATGGTTGTTTCACAAGGAGAAATGGATTTAACAGTAAGACTCGATAGTCGTACAGGCTTCGATTCTACAACTATTGCAGCTGCTGAAAATGATACGGTAGATGTAGTCGGTGTTGTTGAAGATCGAAATAATAATGTCTATCAAATTCTATTGCGTAACCCAGATGATTTAGTGAAGAAAGAAGAAACACCAGAGAATTCCGACCAACTTTCCATTCAAGAAGCTAGAGGGAAAGCGGAAGCAACAGAAGTAGCAATTAAAGGTGTTGTCACATTTGTAGAATCATCAACAGTTATGTATATTCAAGATTCTACAGGTGCGGTTAAGATTGATACATTTGGTAAGAATGTTGATTTAACTAAATACACAACTGGTGACATGGTTTCACTAACTGGAAATGTGAGTACGTTCAGAAGTGAGAAACAGGTAACAGTTGAAGCGAATGAAAATATTACGTTAAATGGGCAGAACCAAGCTTTACCAGCTCCTAAAGTGATCACATTTGATCAGTTAAATGATGTTCAAGGTCAGCTAGTGAAAATTGAAAAGGCTGAAATTGTAAATACCGATAATCAATATAATATTGTTATAAAAGATAAAAATGGCACTTCAACTAATTTATATATTTCAAAAGCTAAGAATTTTAACAAAGCTACGGATGTTACAAAGGGGCAATTTTTAGATATTATCGGAGTAGCAGCAATCTTTGATACGGTACAAATTAAATTGAGAGATGGTTCAGATTTAGCACAGGTAGAAGCTCCTGTTGATGCTAAATTGCCTTTAATTTATAATGTTAAACCATCTAAAATGGAATCAATTCTAGATAAGAAGCCTATTATCTCAGGTAAGCTAGAAGCAGCAGACAGTGACTTAAATATGAACACATTTAAGTTGGTAGTTGACGGTGAAGATGTAACATCTAAAACAACCTTCGATAAAAATGGTTTTACGTTCACTCCTGAAACAGAAATAGCAATTGGCGAGCATTCAATTGTCGTCGAAATTAGTGATGTAATCGGTGCGAAAAATGTATACACTTCTTACTTCTTTGTTCAAAAAGATGTACAAGATGAGGATTATAATTATTACTTTGGTGTACCACATGCTCATACTAGCTTCTCGGATGGAAAGGGAACACCATCAGATGCTTTCCAAATGGCCTATGAAAATGATTTAGATTACTTAATCGTAACGGATCACAGTAACTCACTTACTGGTGGAGAGTATAACAAGGACTCAAAGGAATACTCTGAAAAAGAAGGTTCTGAATGGGAACAAACAAGAAAGATGGCAGAGGAATTTAACGCTAAATACGATGATTTCTTGGCTGTACGTGGATTTGAAATGACATTTTCAGATATTGGACATTCAAATGTCATCAATTCTGAAAAGTATGTAAGCAGAACAGAAATGAAGCTCCTTGATGAATATTATGATTGGCTAACAACTGAGGAAAATGCAGTTGCTGCATTTAACCATCCAACTTGGCCAGATAATTCATTCAATGATCTTGCATATGATCCACGTGTAGATCACATGATGGCGATGCTTGAGGTTGGAAATGGTGCACCTCCATACAGCTATGCAAGAGCTGAAGAACATTTCTTTAAAGCGATGGACAATGGCTGGCATGTTGGGGCAATTAATGGACAAGATAATCACTCAGCAAACTGGGGCGTTCCTGATAACCTAACAGCTGTTGTGGCAGAAGATTTAACAAATGAAGCATTTATTGAAGCGTTAAAAAACAGAAGAGTGTATTCGACAGAAGCTCGTGACACAGAATTAAAGGTGAAAGCAAACGGGCAATGGATGGGTAGTACACTAGCGATTAAAGATGGTTCAGAGTTAAATTTCGATATCAATGTAAAAGATCAAAACGATCCAATTCAAGAGATTCAAATTATCACGAACGGTGGAGAAATACTAGAGTCAAAAAAGGTGGCGGATTTAACTGAAGTCACTTGGAGTCCAACTATTCAAGATGGTAATGGAGCGAATTGGTACGTTGTAAAGGTTATCCATAAAGGGGATAAGTGGACAACAGCAAGTGCTATTTACACAACTGGTGGAGAGATGGATGTTAAGCTTACGAACTTAAAAATCAATCCTGATCCAAGTGTTCCAGGAACAACTACAGAGCTTTCAGCAACTGTAAGTAACATGGGAGTACGCTCTGTTGAAGACTTAGAAGTGAAATTCTATCATTCTAGTGTTTCAGAGGAAAATCTTATTTCAGCTGCAACTATTTCATATATTGGACCGGGTAAAACAGGCCAGGCGAATGCTAACTGGATTCCAACTGCTTCAGGACAAGAAAAAATTATTGCAGTACTGACAGAAATTCCAGACGTCACAACAGTAACAAAGATAGAAAAAAATACGAAAGTGGTTGAAGCAATCAATAAGAAAGTCCTTATTGATCAGGCTCATGGAAATGCAGATGTACCTGGTTCAATGGGCAACTTCATGGAACTCCTTCGTCGTAACGGATACGAAGCTGTTCTCAATACAAAAACACTTTCACAGGAAGTATTAGCAAACTATGATGTACTTGTTGTTAATGCACCTACTGAAAGTAGTGCTTTTACAAAGGAAGAGAATAAAGCGGTTAGTGATTGGGTAAAAGCTGGAGGCTCATTAATGCTTTCTGGTAAATCTAATTATAGCTATAATTCTGCAGTAGTGAATCCAGTACTTGCAGAAATGAATTCTGGAATTCGTATGAACAATGACAATGTGTATGAACCAAACACATCTGATAAATTTAGTGGTGGTATGAAATGGTCAGTTTATGCCTACACAATGCCTGAAACGAAGTCTGGATTAAATGATAATTTACAAGCAATTCGTTATTTTTCAGGTGCATCTTTAGTGGATGAGAACCTAAAGGCATTAACAAACGAAGACGAAACCGGCTTAGAAATTCTAGTTGCAGGTAATGAATCTTCTTATAACTTTAATGTATCTGAAGGATATCATACTTATAATCCTGCAATTGGTGGCGAAAATGATCCAAATCAAACATCAGGTAAAGATGGGGAAAATATTCCTTTAATCGCTAAAGAGTATATTGGTGAAGGTCGAATTCTTGTATCTGGTAGACATTTTTATTCTGATTTCGAAATTACAAACGATGTAAGTAATACAGCATTTACATTACGTGTTATGGATTGGTTAGCAAATTATGACCGTATAAAAGACATAAAAGAGGTTAGAGAGACAGCAGAAGAAGGTGATATTGTAACTGTTCAAGGTACTGTTACTGCACCAACTGATGAGTTCTTTGACACGATTTATATTCAAGATGAGACAGGTGGTATTTCTCTATTTGGAACACAAGGAATGAGTTTACCTGAAGGAACAGTCGTGATCGCAACAGGTGGATTTACTACGTTCGAAGGCGAAAAAGAGTTAATGTATGAGAACTTTGGTTATGAGATCTTAAAAGTGGGACCTGGTGAAAAGGTTAAAGCTAAGCAAGTGATTTCAACTGAGGTTCAAGAAGGAACGTTTAACGGACAATTAGTCAACCTTACCGGTAGGATTAAAGAAATGAATAATGAAGGTAGCTACATGATTGTTTCAGACTGCCATGGAGATGCTTATATTCATACAGATGGATATTTGCCACTTGGTGTAGATCGTTTTAAAGAAGGCGATCAAATTGATGTAAAAGGTATCGCATCCTCAGGTGCTTCCGGAAATCGTATTAGAGTTCGCTTTACAACAGACTTAGCACTAAATACAGATACGTTAGAATGTGAAACCCCAGGCGAGGGCGATGGTAATGACCCAGGAGAGGATACTGAAACCCCAGGCGAAGGCGATGGTAATGACCCAGGAGAAGATACCGAAACCCCAGGCGAGGGCGATGGTAATGATCCAGGAGAAGATACTGAAACCCCAGGTGAAGGCGATGGTAATGACCCAGGAGAAGATACTGAAACTCCTGGTGAAGATGATGGCAACGACCCAGGAAAAGATAACGAAGCTCCAGGAAACGGTGATGACGAGGATAAAGACTCAGGTTCTAAAGACGAAGGAACAAATAATCCTGGAAAGTCTCCATCTAATACAAAAGAAGAAGTGATTGAGGCTAAAATGACTGATAAAGTGGTGACTGTTGAAACAAGAGATTTAGAAGCGTTAGAAGATCATTCTACTTTTGTCATAGACGTTAAAAATAAAGTGGTCGTTGAAGTGAAACTAACAGCTGATCAGATTGCCATTATGAAAGAAAAGGGATTAACATTGAAAATCGCAAACAAAGATATGTTTGTTAAGATCCCTGCCGAGAATCTTCCTGATGGTGATGTAGTGATTCATGTAGAGAGAATGAAGGATATTTCAAATGCATTAAGTGCTGTGTATGATTTTAAAATCACATCAGAAGGCAAAGAATATCATGAATTTGATCAGAATGTGACCCTTTCCTTTAAAGTAACTGGTAAAGTGAAAAGGAATGAGAATGTTAAAGTATACTATTACAATGAAGAAGCGAAGAAATGGGAGCTCATTGGCGGAGTATATGAAAAAGGATATGTGACGGCAGAGACAAATCACTTTAGTACGTATACTGTTTTTGAAATAACCTCTACTGATGAAGGAGAAAAACTAGTAGCACCAGAAGCTGGTTATACTTTACCGAACACAGCAACAAACACATTTACGATGATTTTATTAGGTTTCATCATTATGATGGCTGGTGGATTAACTGTTTTCTTGCAACGCAGAAAAAAGGAAATGACTAGCTTGTAAGAAGAGAAAGAGAAGACTGTCCCATTGTTGGGCGGTCTTCTTTGATTTGAGCTGATTATCTTCTTAAATTTCAAGGAAGCGAAAGTAAGCATCTCCTTCATGGACAATTATTTAAGCCTGCGAAGGGTTGCCAGCGCATGCCATGCTTTCTTTTGCCTCTTTCAACTACTCGCTCGATGAACAAGCTGATCTACGGTAACCATCTCTCATTGATCTCGTACGTATGAACGCTTCCTTGATAACGACTCCATCATCTTATACGTTATATAAGTCCAAATGATAGTATATTTTTGTTGCTGCACATAAAGTTTATCGTATCAGTTAATTCCAGCCAAAGGCTCAGCAGACTCCTGCAGGAGCAGCTGGATAGAAGAGAACCCACAGGAGCTAGCGAAGGGAGGCTCACCGCCAGCTTCGCTGAAAGCGAAGCGCCTGGAATGGAAATCAACATGTTCCTTTCACCTCAAGCCAAAATAAAAAGACTGTAGGACGCCCGATTTTTACCCGAGTGTGTCTACAGTCTCTTCTTGATTGTTATTGTGCAACAATAACAACTTTTCCTTTATCTAATTCTTCCTCTAAATGCATGGCTTCATTTTGTGAAACGCCTAGTGAAGTCATCCTAGTTCGAAGCTCCTCACCTCTTGATCGAAATACATTGGCAATTTTATCAAAAAATCCTTCTTCCGTAATCCCGACATTATTTGTTTCTGTATGTTCAGTTAAGTGCTTAGAGCGAATAATATCATGTGCAAACAGATAAATTTCCTCTTTTGTATACCCTTGTCCTTGCAACTCGTTTATTCTTTCAGTAGCTTGTACGCCGTTTTCAACGATATAGGTTTTCATATTCATCATCTCCTTTGTGTGATACTTCTTTATTCCCTACTAATAAATCGATTAAAACGTTTTTTGTAAAAATGAGTCGAATTTCATACTTTTGGAAGGATTAACTAACCAAAATAGCTTCAGAAGAAATTTCCTATATATGTTGAGGAACACTCTGATAAAATAGACAATAGAAAAGTAGAACAGGTAAAAAGGATGGGATTATCCGTCGTCATTTTTACATGTAATCGGAGTTTGAAGGTATAGAGCTTTTAGAATCCATTAGAAATAAATAAACTGGATGTCTCTATAAGTTGTGATTGTAAATGATGGGGAGAGAAGTGAAAACACAGATTGTGTGGGGGAACTTCTCTTCATTCACGTGTTAAAGGGAGAGATGAACTACGTGTTACATAATGTAGATGCTAGCTGGAAAGAAGTATTAAAGCAGCAGATTAATGAAGTGTATTTTAAAGAGCTATTGCTTTTCTTAGAAACCGAGTATGAGGAAAAAAAGATTTTTCCACGTAAAGATCAGATATTTCGAGCGCTTGAAGCAACGCCATTCCACTCAGTGAAAGCAGTCATTTTAGGTCAAGATCCATATCATGGGGACAATCAGGCAGAAGGCTTAAGTTTTTCTGTTTCAAAGGGCATGAAGCTACCTCCTTCATTACGAAATATTTTTGCTGAATTACACGATGATCTTGGGTGTACTCCACCAAAAGAAGGGTCATTAATAAAATGGGCGGACGAGGGGGTTCTTTTGTTAAATACAGTATTAACTGTGCGAAAAGGAGAGCCAAATTCACATAAGGGTGAAGGCTGGGAGCATTTTACTGATGAAATTATTCGATTATTAAATGATCGGAAGGAGCCTCTTGTATTTCTTTTATGGGGAAAGCATGCTCAAAAGAAGAAGGAATTGCTTTCTTCTTCTCACCATTTAATTATAGAATCGCCTCACCCAAGTCCATTTGCAGCGAGAAAAGGATTTTTTGGCAGTAAACCGTTCTCGAGAACAAATGTATTTCTGAAAGAGCAAGGAATAAACGAAATTGATTGGTGCTTAGAAGATTAAAGGGATGGAAACAATTTAAAGGAGTTACGTTATGTCAAATACAGTGATAAACTGCATAAAGTGTAAATATTTTTATGTGACATGGGATAAAAAATTTCCCAATGGCTGTCGTGCATACGGTTTTAAGTCGGCAAGCCGACCATCAATTATGGTGAAAAAATCATCTGGACTAACATGTATGAAATATGAAAATAAGCAAGTTCAAAGGTAGTTTCGTTTGGAGGAAAAAAGAAATGAATATCCATGTTTCGAAAATATTAGGAAAAATAGAAGAAGAACTAGTAAAAGCAAAAAGCAGTCAAGGAGAGCATGATTTAAAAGAACGGATGAGAGTCATCCACTCATTAACTGAGTTAATTATTGATGACGATTCACAAGCTCGTGTAAGTCATACTCCACAAGTCACATATCCTTCTACACAACAAGTAAGTCAGGCTGAACTACAAAAGATGATGGGGACTCCATCACCTATTGTCAAAAAGGAGCCTACTATTCAGTCCTCCCCTCTTCAAGAGGAAGATGGAAATGGTGATTCACTGTTTGATTTTTAATAGTATTCGTAAAGTGATAAGAGGTTAATCATGCACACCTTAAGCAAGTTTTTTTAGAATCTCTTCCTTAATTAAGGAATTGTCCCAAAGAAATCCATCATATTATCACCTATTCAGGACACAATGATAATAAATTGTGAATGGAGGTTAAGGTAAAATGATATATGATGATTTATTTAACTTTGGATTAGGAAGAGCTAGCATGGGATTAATGAGTGATCCGTATCCTTCTTCTATCACTCACGATCGCTATGATGTCTATATAAATCAAGATTTTATTGGTCAAAAATATTTGTTAACAGCGCAGGAATCTGTTCATGACATTGATGAGTTCTTAAAGAATGAGGGAATTAAAGAGTTCGAATCCTATCTAGATGGAGATCATTATTATATAAAGGCAGGAGAAAACGAACGTAGAGCAGCTGAGGTATTAAAGGTATATCTACAAAATCGATAATTTTTTAAAGAAGGAGTCATGAATATGGCTCTTTTTTTGATCAAAAAAACTGTTGCGTTCATGAAGGAGGGGACAAATTTTGTCAAATAAACGTTTTTGATCCAAAGTTAGACGATTAATAACAAAGCCTGGGCGATTCACACTAATATTGGACGATTCATATAGGAAATTAGCTGATTTGGGATTGAATTTATAGAGATCTACATGAATTCCCCGATTATTTTCCATCTTTTCTACCTGCGAATCATAGTTTAAACATCACGTCTTTTCTTATAACCTAAATGATAAAAGTCATAATTTATCCGTTGAAAATTAAGCAATGTAGGGTAAGATGAAAGAGGAAGAATAAGGGAGGTAAATAGAAAATGAAGCTTTTTCTTATTTTAGGTGCGATTAATGGATTCTTAGCGGTTGCATTAGGGGCATTTGGAGCACATGGATTAGAAGGGAAAATTCCTGAGAAGTACATAAAAACTTGGCAAACGGGTGTAACGTACCAAATGTTTCATGCTGGAGGATTGTTTGTCATTGCCTTTTTAGCCGATAAAATAGCAAATATCGGGCTACTTACAACTGCAGGTTGGTTATTTCTAGTAGGTATTATCTTATTTTCGGGAAGCTTGTATGTACTTAGCGTCACACAAATTAGTGTGTTAGGTGCTATTACACCTTTGGGAGGTCTTGCGTTTTTAGGCGGCTGGGTACTTTTAGGTTATGTAGCAATTCGTTTTTTATAAGATATTAAAAAAGGCTGACTCTTAAGTCTCTAGAGTCAGCCTTTTTTGGGTTGCTTAGCGTACGAGAAAACACATCGTCTTTGAATAAGCGCTTCGACATCCTGCTCTAGCACCTAGCCTTTTTCTTATTTATCTAGGCTGATAAGAAGCCATTGTATATTGCTGATCATATTGAAGCTCTTCGTCGAATGTTACATAATCTAAGTAAACCATTAGGAGTAAATAGCGCATCCCTGTTTGAGGGTCGCTCAAGATAATGTGGTCACGCCCTGCAGCTTCGATGATCCCTTTAAAGATCTTTGCGTTCCATTCACGGTTATTTTCAAACGTCATATAAACAGTTGCTAATTTACCACGGTTTAAGCGAAGGATATTTTCTATGTATGATTCCTCGAGTGGAAGCATACCAGGTACATTTTGTGCAATACCTTGTTGTTGTGGCATTTGAGGCACTTGAGCGAACTGAGCTGGGTAAGGGTAAGCTTGTGGATATGGTTGTTGGTAGCCCATTCCTTGTTGAATTGGTTGAGCGGCTTGAGTAGGCTGCTGCATCCCTTGTAATCCTTGAACACCTGTCATATCATACCCATAAGGTTGTGCTTGCGCTTGGTACTTTTTATTATTTGCCATTTAATAAACCCTCCTAAAATGTTTAATAAAGTGGAGAATAGAAACAACATGAGTTTTTGCGCCATTTCCCTGCCCACTTGTTTTTCGTAGTGGTAAGGTTGCTTAAAGGAAAGGCCATAAAAGATGAGACGCGACATTTTCCCGAGATTTTCACGACCATTGTGAACAAGCTTTTTATAAATCTAGGTTGTCAGGTTGAACGCAACTACCATTGCTAGGACGTTGGTTCATTAATTGCCTACTTAAAATTTTCTTTCCTCACTGTTTTATCTTGAAATAGAAAGAACTATTTTTCTAGCTACCTCAAGACAAGAGAAGAAAAAGATTCTTATTAAGCGTTAGATATGATCATGGTACAGTCGCGAAAGAAACAAGAAAATTCTTATTCAAGCTTTACTCATTCATACGTATGATAGGGAAAATCAACTTATGACAATTGGGAAAAATTTAAAGAGGATGGGGATGGTTAGTGTGATGAGACTCGAAGAAATAAAAGAAGAGCATCTTGCCTGTGTAAAAGAAATTGTCAATTCAAATGGGGAGTATAATCAACTTGAAAATGACCAAGAAAGAAGAACAGATAAGGAAATTAGGGAAGAATTTTTCAATCATTTTTCAAGAAGCTTTCTAATAAAATATGGGGAGAAATCTATTGGAGTTATTGATTCCTTAGATCGTAATCCAAAGGATGGGTACCCGTGGTTAGGCTTACTGATGCTCAAAAAAGACGAGCAAGGTAAAGGGTATGCTAAGAAAGCCTATAAACAATATGAAGATCGTGTTAAACAATCCGGCAAGAAGGCAATTCGACTGGCGGTTTTAACACAGAATGACCACGCGAAGGCATTTTGGCGATCATTAGGATATGAATACTATGAAACAAAACCCCATCAGCATAATCGTGAAGTGGACTGCTTTGAAAAAACACTTTAACGCAGTGGGGGCCTGGCCCCCACTGCGTTAATTAGTTAACGTGTAAAAAAGAGTCGAGCTTGGATGGGATTAGTAGGTTCCCAACGAAGAATGAGCCGAATTCACCATAGCGTGCACTTACTTCGTCAAAGCGCATTTCATAAACAAGCTTCTTAAATTGAAGAACATCATCTGAGAATAAAGTAACTCCCCACTCATAATCGTCAAACCCTACTGAGCCTGTAATAATTTGTTTTACCTTCCCAGCATAAGAGCGCCCGATTAAACCATGGCTTCTCATCATACTTTTGCGCTCATCCATTGAGAGCATATACCAGTTATCATTTCCTTGGCGACGTTTATCCATTGGATAGAAGCATGAATATTTTGCTTCTGGAAGTTTTGGATATAGTCTAGCGCGCACATGAGGATTTTGGTATGGATCTTCATCGCTATCGCCAGCTAAGTAATTACTTAACTCAACAACTGAGACATAAGAATAAGTAGGTACAGTAAATTCTGCAAGCTTCGTTTTGTTAAATTCAAGCTCAATTTCATTTAACTCTTCCATTGTTGGACGTAAGACCATCATCATAAAATCGGCTTTTTGCCCAACGATTGAATACAAGGCATGGCTACCTTTTTCAGCTTCCTGCACTCCATTCCATTTCTCAAGTAATCCTTGAAATTCATGGATTGCAGCTTGACGTTCATCACTCGTTAACAGCTTCCAAGAGGACCAATCAATCGAGCGAAAATCATGTAAACAATACCAGCCGTCTAATGTTTGTGCTGCTTCACTCATTTATCTTCACTCCTATAATAGAATCATAATTATGTACATTTTCACTATATCATAGTTTGTCCAACCAATTGTGTGAATAAAACTTGAAAAAAGAAATCATCCAAGTAAACTTCATGAGTAGAAGGTTAGAAAGATGTAAATGTTAGTAGGGTGAAAAGAAAAGGAAGTTACATATTTTTTGAAAGTTAAGACTTTTTAGTGTAAGCGTTATTAAGTGAATGTAAGGTTTGAAATTACAAATAAGTGGAGTATTCTAGGAAAAGAGAGTTTTTATTTAGTATAGGGCTTTAACCATAAAAGCTTGGTGATGACCCAATATAGGAGGTAATTGCATGTCAGATTTATTTACGACATTAAAAGAAAAGGTGAGCGGTCAACAAGTTAAAATTGTTTTCCCAGAAGGGTTAGACGAGCGTATTTTAACAGCAGTTAATCGTTTAGCGGGTGAAGGGATCCTACAACCGATCGTTATTGGGAATTTACAAGAAGTAACGAAAAAGGCAGAAGAATTAAATTTAACATTAGAAGGCGTTGAAGTTTACGATCCAGCGAATTATCCAGAGATGGACGAGCTTGTAGCTTCTTTTGTAGA
Source organism: Bacillus weihaiensis (assembly GCF_001889165.1). Lineage (GTDB taxonomy): Bacteria > Bacillota > Bacilli > Bacillales > Bacillaceae > Metabacillus > Metabacillus weihaiensis. The sequence goes on from NZ_CP016020.1 coordinate 71,462, forward strand.
GAGACGAAAAGGTAAAGCAACAGAAGAGGATGCGCGTAAAATTCTTTTGGATGAGAACTATTTTGGAACAATGTTAGTTCACGTAGGAAAAGCACAAGGTCTTGTAAGTGGGGCTGCTCATTCGACAGCTGATACAGTTCGTCCTGCTTTACAAATCATCAAAACAAAAGAAGGCATTAAAAAGACTTCAGGTGTTTTCATCATGGTTCGTGGAGATGAAAAGTATGTATTTGCCGATTGTGCAATTAATATTTCACCTGATAGTCAAGACCTTGCAGAAATTGCCATTGCGAGTGCTCAAACAGCAAGCATGTTTGGCGTTGATCCAAAGGTAGCGATGCTAAGCTTCTCTACAAAGGGATCTGCTAAATCACCTGAAACTGAAAAAGTGGCAAAAGCAGTTGAAATTGCAAAAGAGCTTGATTCTACTGTTGTATTAGACGGTGAATTCCAATTCGACGCTGCTTTTGTACCTTCTGTAGCTGAAAGTAAGGCACCGGGTTCTGTTATTAAAGGTGATGCGAATGTATTTGTCTTCCCGAGTCTAGAAGCAGGAAACATTGGCTATAAAATTGCACAACGTTTAGGAAACTTTGAAGCAGTAGGTCCAATTCTACAAGGCCTAAATAAGCCAGTTAACGACCTCTCACGTGGCTGTAATGCTGAAGATGTGTATAAGCTAGCAATTATTACTGCGGCACAGGCTTAATCCGACGAAGAGCTAGTCGCTAAATGTAAATAAAGAGCTTCGATTTTGGGATGACCTTCATTCAAGATCGAAGCTCTTTTGTGATGGAAACGATCTAATCTCATAGAACATTAGCTACCGGAGGCTAGGTAGGACATTGCGCTTTCTGTCGTTCCAAGTGATATAATAGAGAAGATAATGTGAAAACAAGGGAGCACCGAAAAATGATGACAACCTCTTCAACTTCTTTAATTACCCAACCCCAATGGAGATTCATTGACCACTCAAGCTTAGGTCCTCAATTTGACGCAAAGCATTCTTTTGCCATTGATGATACATTATGTGCAAGTGTCGGGAAAGGTCTTTCTCCTGCAACAGCTAGAACGTGGGTCCACCATCAAACGATTGTTCTTGGAATTCAAGATACGAAATTACCGTTTTTAGAAGAAGGTGTGAAGCTTTTACAAGATAAAGGCTACAATGTAATCGTTCGTAATTCGGGTGGTTTAGCCGTCGTGCTAGATGATCAAGTATTAAACATTTCACTTATTTTTCCTGACTCTGACAAAGGTATTGATATTGATCGTGGTTATGATGCGATGCTAGAGCTGATTAAACGAATGTTTAAGGAGCATACAGATAAAATAGAGGCGAGAGAAATTGTGGGATCGTATTGCCCTGGTAGCTATGACTTGAGTATAAATGGGAAGAAATTTGCTGGGATTTCTCAGAGAAGACTTCGTGGCGGAGTAGCTGTCCAAATCTACTTATGTGTTGCAAGGAGCGGTGAAGAACGAGCAGAATTAATCCGTCAGTTTTATGATGTAGCTCTAAAAGGAACAACAACGAAGTTTACGTTTCCTGCAATTAAGCCTGAAACAATGGCATCACTTAGTGATTTATTACAAATCGATCTAACGGTTGAAAAGCTCTTACTTGATTTATTAGTAACGTTGAAGAACAATAGCAATGAACTGCAGTCTTCTACATTAACGCCAGAAGAGCAAGAGGTTTTTCAACAAAACCTAATGAGAATGATTGATCGGAATGTAAAAGTCTTCTCAACCATGCAAAAATAGAGTCAGCTTCAGGCATGACTCTATTTTACTTCCTCTCTACTTTGTTCTAATCTGTCTATAATTCTTCTTTTTTTATAAAGCATAATGCCTGCTTCCGCAATATCATTAACCATGGATCGATTTGTGAAAGCACCAAAAATAATTCCTGCCACTGGGACCATCTGTAATAGTTTTTTCCAACCAAACTGATCACGGTACGTATATACAACTTCACGCCAGCCTTGTAGCTGTGAAATCATTTCTTGCTTTGTTTCAGTATTGCGATAATAGAAGGCAGATAGCTCTTTTAAAATCGCTTGTTTTCCAACGATATCTGCTGAGACATATTGTAAACATTTTACGATGAAGACACGCTCTTGTCGTTCGTTTGGATCATAGCCATATGTGATTGCAATCTCTTGTAAGGTCTTTAACGATAGACCGAGGAGCATAGGAATATCAACAGCAAGGGTGAATATTCCTCCAACACCTGTAGTGGCTCCTTGAAGTGTTGCGATCTTACTACGGTTTGCACGTAAATCAGCGCTTACAGTGTCCATCGTTGTGAGAGGGAGGTGAGAAACATCCTTTACTTCGGTAATAGTTTGTTTTGATACTTTTTCAAGCTTTGTAAGAATATATTTCTCCTGTGTTAAATATTGCCCACCAGTTTGTACGTATTGTCCTAGCTCATCAAGTAAAACACTAATTTTCTTTTGGACAAAAGCGGGGGTTATTTTATCTAATAGCTTAAAAGGAAGGCGACCTATTCGTTCCCAAAACCAAATGCCATTTTGGTCCTTTTCCCATTTCTCAATCGTCTTTAATTCTAGTAGAAGTTCTTCTCTTGATTCCATTCATTTACACCACCTTATCTAACAATTTTTTGTAGATAGAGTTCATACGAGTAGAGCTAATGAAAAGTTTCATCTACTGATGTACCTTCGTTTATCTTATCCTATTATCCACGTTTTTTCTTGGGAAAATTCCCTTTCTTATACAAATACCATCTTCACACGACATCCACCGGTAAGAAGGAAGCAGCCGTTCTACAAAAAAGGTTACTATAAAGAAAGACGGGAACCAATTGTTCTCGTCTTTTCAATAATAATACGTATATAGGTTATTCAGCCATTTTTTCTAGGTTTCCATTACGGTCCATTTTAAAGGTAGTCGATGCTGAGCGATCTTCCTCATCAAATAATGCTAGTTTTCTTGCACGATTCATGATTTTCATTAATGTTTCATAATCTTCTTGAACGGTTACGGTATCTTGTTCGAGTTTCTCTACCTTTTTCATTAATTCTTTATTTTGTTGCGTAAGTTCGTGATTTTCAAGCTTTAATCGTTTGTTTTCACTTATTAATGCTTCAGATTGCTGATTGCTTGATTGATAGGATTTTAAAAACGATATCACTTGATTCATTGTTAATTGTCCTTGCTGTACAGACCTTGCTGGATAGGATGGCGACGGTACTTGTGCTTGCATACTTGGTACCTCTGCTTGAGGCTGACTAGATTCAGAATAAAATGTAGCAGATACATCTTCATCATCAGGCATCACTTCTGCCATATGACTCTCTAAAGCTGACATCATTGTTCGTTCTTCCTGTTCGTCGAAATCTAGCTCCTCATTCGATTCTGGCATGTTAGGAATATCGGGAGTATATAGTAGCTGTTTTTTAACAGGTTGACCGTTTCCTAATGCTCTCATTCTTTGTTTTCGTTGTTTTTTAGCTAGTTGCAGTGCTTTCTCATAATCGTGTCTTACAACGGCATTCCAGCGAAAACCACAAGCAGCAGAAGTACGATTTAGTTTATCTCCAACCTCTTCAAAGGCATTAAGCTGTGTACTTCCTTCACGAACATGTCTTAATACAGTTTCAGCTAGTAATAAATCATTCTCGTGTGACCAAGCGTCTTGTCTTTGTTTCATTTGTTCCAACTCCCTATATAAATAGATGTATTTTTACTTGAACTACTAGTAAGCATGGACAAAGGCTAAAGGATTTATACACATCTTAAGAGGATAGTAGATTTTTTTTTACTATAGGAGAAGGACAATAGAGACGATAAGAGAGATCTAGAAAATACATGATAGAAATGGCCGAACTGGAACCTTTATCCGATATTGGAAGGTATTTTTACAGATTTGCTACATTGCTTACTTGCATAGTGTAAGAAGAAACGGTAAAATACCTTTTAGTGCAAAAAGTGAACGAGAGGCTGTTTAAGAGATGAATAGCCGCCAAGATAGAAAGGTATGATAACCAATGGCAAATGAGTTTCGCATTTGTGATGATTGTCAAGCGACAAATATTAAAACGCTTGTTCCGCGTTTGAAAAAGATAGATTCAGAAGCACCAATCGATATTGGTTGCCAATCTTATTGTGGGCCTGGTCGAAAAAAATCTTTTGCGTTTGTAAATAATCGCCCGGTAGCTGCTTTAAGTGAGGATGAATTAATCGAAAAAATAGAAAAGAAATTATCAAAATAACATCACTTTTGTCTGTGTCACAAAGGTGATTTTTTTGTGTTAAGAGAAGCTGATTATTCAATAATAGGAAGGCTTTTTTGCAGGGTTGTTGCAAATAAATGGGTGTTCATGTCGACGAGAAGTCGATATAATAGAAGCAGCCATTTTTACTTGAGAGAAATTTTTTCAAAAAAGGTTATTTTTATATTGATTGTTGCTTCGGAAAAATTCCGATACTGTTTTTATCCTGAACAGGAAGAGTTGTTTTTTTCTTACTTAGCAGGATCGTTCATGTGGATGATTATTCTTATAAAATTCATAGGAACTAGCAACAATATTGAAGAAACACGCCTTAATAAACGCCAATACTTATGTTAGAACGGAAGAGGGATAGACAATGAAAAATGAAAAATTGTCTGAAGAAAAGGTATTTAAAGATCCCGTTCACCGCTATATTCATGTCCGTGACAAGCTGATTTGGGATTTAATAGGGACGAAGGAGTTTCAGCGATTACGAAGAATTCGTCAGTTAGGTACAACCTACTTAACATTTCATGGGGCTGAGCATAGTCGTTTTAATCATTCTCTAGGTGTCTATGAAATTGTCCGACGTATTGTGGATGATGTCTTTAAAGGACGACCGGAATGGGATGATGAGGAAAGGCTTCTATGTCTTTGTGCTGCCCTTTTACATGATCTAGGTCACGGACCATTTTCGCATTCTTTTGAAAAAGTATTTCATTTGGACCACGAGGATTTTACTCAAGCTATCATTGTTGGGAAAACCGAGGTTAATCAAGTGCTTCGCGAGGTAGATGAAGAGTTTCCAAAAAAAGTGGCTGAAGTAATTGCCAAAACTTATGAGAAAAAACAGGTTGTGAGTTTAATATCAAGCCAAATTGATGCTGATCGGATGGATTATTTACAGCGTGATGCTTACTATACAGGTGTGAGCTATGGACATTTTGATATGGAGCGTATTCTTCGTGTCATGAGACCACGTGAGGATCAGGTCGTGATTAAAAGTAGCGGGATGCATGCCGTTGAGGATTATATTATGAGTCGCTACCAAATGTATTGGCAGGTCTACTTCCATCCTGTAACAAGAAGTGCGGAAGTAATTCTCACAAAAATTCTACACCGCGCAAAACAACTACACCAAGAATATTATTCATTTAAACATGATCCCATTCATTTTTACTCATTATTTGAGGATGAGCTTACATTAGAAGACTATTTAAAATTAGATGAATCTGTTATTCTCTATTATTTTCAATCGTGGCTTGAAGAAGACGATCCCATCTTACGAGATCTCTGCCAGCGTTTTATGAATCGTCAATTATTTAAATATGTTGAATTTAATCCAAATGTTCAAATGATGACATTAATGGAATTAACAACACTATTTAAAAAAGCGGGGATAGATCCTGAGTACTATTTAGTTGTCGATTCCTCATCTGATTTACCTTATGACTTTTACCGCCCAGGTGAAGAAGAAGAGAGGCTACCTATTCATTTACTCATGTCGAACGGTGATTTAAGAGAATTATCAAGACAGTCAGAAATAGTGGACGCAATTTCCGGGAAAAGAAGAACAGATCATAAATTATATTTTCCTTTAGATTTGCTAGAGGATTTTTCTACGAAACGAACGGTGAAAAAGAAAATACTTGAGCTATTAAATATACCGAAAAAAGGGTAGTGTACAAAAATAAAATAGAAACATAGAAAAGAGTTAGGAGATGACGGGGCTTTGATGAAAGAACATGCCAAGCTGATGAAGGTTATATCATCTGCTGGGGAAATTATTGGTCGGAAAAAGTTGCAGAAGATGATTTATATTGCAAAAAAAATAGAGCTTCCTTTTTACGAAAAGTATAATTTTCATTTTTTTGGACCCTATTCAGAGGAGCTCACTCTTCGCATTGAAGAGCTTTGTAATCTAGGCTTTCTAAATGAAATTCATGAGAAAAAAGGCGGATACTTTCAATATCGCTACTCTTTAACAGAATCAGGAAGTGAATTTTTAGGTCATTATGATTTAGATTTGCCTCCTTTGCATGATTGTATGCTAGATTTAAATGCACAAAGCTCAAGATTTTTAGAGCTTGTTTCCACTGTTTTATACTTTGATTCGTTAACGAAAGAAGAAGTGAAAGAGAAGGTATTTACCTTAAAAAGCAAACAACGCTATACAGAAGAAGAAATTCAAGAAGCGTATGAGTATATAGAAAAAGTAAAATGTATTGTATCAAAGGAAGTCGCTCAATAATATGGGTGGCTTTTTTTATAGGAAAACAACATTTTCTTATGTCTAAATAAATACTCTAATTTTTCTATTGGCGGAACAGTTACATGACGTAGTGAACTAGATAAAAGCAGAGTCAGAAAGGTCTAGAATGGTAAGAGAAGCCCAATGGATGATTGGCTAACTCCTGTGTATCTTTATTTAGTAGGTTTGGAAAAGTCTTTCATGATTTGTTCCCTTCTTGTACACAATAACCTTGTAAAATGTACTAATAAAAGGAGCGAGGCAAATGCAAACACATGATAACAATGGGTTAGCGCACGATGAGTTTAAGCTAAATAAGACAGGGTTCGATCCGAAGATGCCGGGTCATGAGACAAACCATGAGGGAAAAATGATTTTGCGCCAAGAGCCTAGAGTGGCTAGGGAAGAAGGAAGTGGAATAAGTCTTCCTTATAAGACTCGTCAAGAAATGGCTTTGCAGCTTGATGAGCATAATTGTGCACTGAATGTTGCTCTTCATCAGTATACGAAGCATCACTGGTTAACAGAAGGGGCAGAATCCTTTGGTAGCCTTCACCACATTTTAGATGAGCATATTGATGTGACGAAGAAGCATATTGATAAAGTAGGGGAGCGTGTTGCCAGGTTAGGCGTTGTACCTACTGCACACCCTGTAACACAGCATGAGCTTTCTTATATCAAGCATGAAACAGAAGGTCGCTACACAATGAGGGATTTCCTCAGAAATGATTTAGAGCATGAATTGAAGATGCAAGGCATGATGAGAAAAACGATTAAACGAGCGCATGAATTAAATGATTATGGAACAGTTCAAGTACTTGAAGAAGTATTGTTGAAACGTGAGGATTTTGGGTACCACTTATGGAGCCTCCTTGAGGATGATACGCTTGTACGTGGTATGAAGCATTTACTTGATGGGAAAGATGATCTAGCAAGTGAGCGCCAGATTAATGACAATCTTAAACATTAATAGAAGCAACGAGAAAGCCTGATTTTTAGGGCTTTCTTTTTACATGCTCTGAATACGTGGTTCTATCTGACGTTTAACTATCGAGAATTCCAGCTATTTATAGTATACTTTATTCGAAAATAAATGTTTTAACATGGTATCCTAATAAGAAAGAAGCATATCTTATACAGTATGTTTGAAGGAGAGAGAAATGAACGAATTCAGCAGCTTTTTAGCTTTTCCATTGGAATATATTCCGTACGTTGTTCTTACACTAATTGTAGCCTTTACCCTTCATGAATTTGCGCATGCTTATGTCGCCTATAAATTTGGTGATCCTACTGCTGAAAGACAGGGAAGACTAACTCTTTCTCCATTGGCACATTTAGATCCATTTGGTACATTGTTAATTTTTATTGCGGGTTTTGGTTGGGCGAAGCCAGTACCTGTTAACCGTTACTTTTTTAAACGACCGAAGCTTGCCGGTGTGCTTGTTTCTGTGGCAGGACCATTGAGTAACTTATTCTTAGCCTTTATAGGAATGGCCATTTTGTACATACTTATCGCTACGAATGTTTTTGCTTTACTGCCAGTAAATGTCGTGAATAGCCTTGAACAGTTTTTTACGATCTTTGTCTCGCTGAATGCTATTTTATTTCTCTTTAATCTTTTACCTGTCCCACCTTTAGATGGGTATCGAATAATTGAAGATTTAGTTTCACCTAATCTTCGAGCAAAACTCACACAATATGAAAGCTATGGAATTATTATTTTCTTAGTTTTAGTTGTAACACCGTTAAATGACTATACAATTGGTCCTTTCCTTTCTATAGGGCAGGCTATCATCATAGGTGTGTTCGATTTTATATTAAGTCCAATTCTAGTTTAAAAGGAGGTCATCAATTTTGGAACAAGAAGGAAAAAAGAAAAAGAGCATTGGTTTTAATATTATAAAAAATGATCCAACTGATGGACACGGTGGCTTTGGAATAGGTGCATTAAGCTTAGACAATGTCTCACCTGTTTTTATTGATATCGACGAATGTGAGGCATTTGTTGATATTGGAGCAATGCACGCAAGAAGTGCAGTAGAAAAAGGAATCAAGTTCCTTAAAACGAAAGAGGAAGTCCCAAATGGAAAGCCATATTGGCTTGTATGGGTAACGATTGATCGAAAAGCAGAAGGTCCTTATTACGCAGGTGTCGCTGCTTGTGAATTAACAGTTGATCGGGAAATCCGCAGAGGCTATAAATCGTTACCAGAGCATGTGAATCGCATGGATAAGTCCATGAAACGTCACATTATTGTCGAGCATATGGATGATAAATCAAAAAAAATTCTTACAAAATTTTTAAAAGAACATAGTGATGAGATGTGGAATCTATCCGAACAAAAATTAAAGGACGATTTAAGCGTATCTTAAAATTTGTCCAAATTGTGAATAATTAGTGAACAAATAAGTAAAATCTTGTGGTTTGCGGCTAAAATTAGTAGACTAAGAATACAGTTATAAAACTAGGACATAAAAAACCCCAAGCAATCATTGCTTGGGGTTTTTTAATGTCATTTTATAAGAATTTAAGTATGTGCGAAGTTTAAGTCTATAACTTGCGGATGGGGTTGATTAAGGAGCTTGGAGCTTTTCTTAGTCCCACCATTTAAAGAGCTTTTCAAATAGACTACCCTCATCCTCATTAAGGGGAGGTTCTTCGCTTGGATCGATTTCAGGTAGATGTTCGGTGCAATGTTCTGTTGGTTCAGAGCCCTCTATATAATACGTTAATCGACTGACAGGACAATCCTTTGTTGCGATGCGACCGTTATCTGGGTTGATGTAAACTCCTATAACTCCATCAGGTGGCTTGAAGGCTTTCACAGAATCTCCCTCATGAGCTTGCTCCATAAAGCTAGCCCAGATTTTTTTTGCATAGGCACGTTCCTGAACAAGGTCTATTGTTTTTCCTTTGTCATAACCAGTCCAAACACCTGTCACGAGCTGTGGTGTAAGACCAATCATCCAGCTATCTGTCGAGGTCGTTCCAGATTTTCCAGCATAGTCTCTCGTTAACGAATCGGCGATGCTACTACCTGTAACGGAGGTATAATCGTTTAAATCTGTGTCAAACATACCTGTCATCATATGAGTCGTGATGAAAGCTGCCTGTTCATTCAATGCTTGTTCTTTCGTTTTGTTAGCTTCAAAGATGACTTCACCTTTTGCATCTTCTACCTTTGTTACGAATGTAGGTGCTATACGTTTTCCGCCATTACCAAGGATTCCGTATGCATTGACGATATCGATTAATCGGACCGGTGATGTTCCTAAGGCTGTTGATGGAACTTCTTTTATTTTTGTTTGGATGCCAAATACTTCACCAGCTTTTGCTAATTCTTCCATCCCAATAAACATATGTGTTTTCACAGCAAAAATATTGTCAGATAGGGCAATGGCTTGAAGCATTGTGATGAAATCATTGGCATAATAATCATTATAATTGCTTGGCTTATAAGTCGCTTTTCCATCGTCATAGGTAAATGTAGTTGGTTCACTTCTCATTTCTGTTGAAGGAGTGAAGCCCTTTGTTACTGCTGCGTAATAGAGAAGTGGCTTAATTGTTGAACCAGGCTGTCTATTCGCTTGAGTTACACGGTTGAATGGACTTTCTTGATAATTCCGTCCACCGATGAGAGCTTTTACATTTCCTGTTTTTGGATCAATGGCTACAAATCCGGCCTGGATATCTGACTTTTTCTCAATTGAATGTTCCATGATTTCCTCTGCTGTAGTTTGAAGGGTTGGATCAAGAGTTGTGTATATCTTTAGTCCTTGAGTTTGGATGGCCTCTTCATCGATATTTAATTCCTCCACTAGTGAATTCATCATGGCGTCCTGGAAATAAGGAGCAAGTCCCTTTTTTACTACCTCTGTTTTTGTTTTATATTCAAGATTTTGTTTACGAGCTGCCTCTAATTGTTCTTTTGTAATATAGTTTTCTTCCTGCATAATCTCTAAAATCATTTTCTGACGCTGCTCAGACTTTTCTTCATTTACATATGGTGAGTACAGATTTGGACCCTTTGGAATACCAGCGAGTAACGCAGATTCACCTAATGATAGTTCACTAGCGCTTTTTCCAAAATAATAATTTGCAGCAGCTTCAATTCCGTAAACTCCGTGACCATAATAAATGGTGTTTAAATACCCTTCTAAAATTTCATCTTTATTGTAATTTTGCTCTAGCCGGATGGTATACAATGCCTCATTCGCTTTTCTTTTCCATGTTTTTTCATGAGCTAAGAATAAGTTACGCGCGTACTGCTGCGTAATTGTACTTGCTCCTTGTACCTTTGACATAGCCTTCAAGTCAGCGAGTGCTGCTCCGACGATTCGCTTATAATCGAATCCGTTGTGATCATAAAAGCTTTGATCTTCAATGGCAATCGTTGCTTTTTGTAGGTGCTCTGATATGTGATCTAAATCAACCCAGTACCGCTTTTCACCATTATGTAGCTCTCCGATTTTCGTTCCGTCATCTGCATAAATTATCGTGGATTGTGGAACGGATAAGGAAGGAGGTCCTTGCCATTTCGCATAGAGACTAACACTGACTAAAATGGTTGATAAGAAAAGTATCGCTAGGATTGATAGGAAAATGAGTGCTCGAATTGTCTTTAATGTGAATCGAACTCTTTTAGGTGATATGATGTCCATGAGAAACACCTCCTCTTCATAAGATTTTCGGACAGTGAGTTACTAGCCATTATGAGTTTTTTTAAGACTTTTTAAACATTTTGATAAAAAGTCATAGATTTTTTCTTGATTTTTTGCTAGATTCATCTATAGTTTTAAAAGGATATAGATGAAAATGACCGGATGTACTTAGCGTCCACCGGATAAAATAGGAAAAGACAAGCTCTATACAAAAATCCTGTCCTTCCATGTTTGGTCTAAAAGGAATAGGTTATACGTATAATAAAAGCTTTCGTTGAAAGGATGGTAATAAATGAGCGAATTATGGTACACAGAGAAGCAAACAAAGAATTTTGGGATTACACTGAAAGTGAAGCAAACGTTACATACGGAGCAAACAGATTTTCAATATTTAGAAATGGTTGAGACGGAAGAATTCGGCAATATGCTGTTTTTAGATGGAATGGTTATGACATCTCAAAAGGATGAGTTTGTATACCATGAGATGGTAGCGCATGTTCCTTTATTTACACATCCAAATCCAGAAAACGTCCTTGTTGTTGGCGGTGGAGATGGCGGAGTTATTCGTGAAGTTCTCAAGCACCCACAAGTAAAAAAAGCAACTCTAGTTGATATCGATGGAAAAGTAATCGAGTATTCTAAGAAGTTCCTACCTGAAATTGCTGGTAAGCTAGATGACCCACGTGTAGAAGTGAAAGTGGGAGATGGCTTTATGCATATCGCAGAGAGCGAAAACGAATATGATGTTATTATGGTCGATTCAACAGAACCAATGGGCCCTGCTGTAAACTTATTTACGAAAGGCTTCTATGCAGGAATTGCAAAAGCATTAAAAGAAGATGGCGTATTCGTTGCACAAACAGATAATCCATGGTTCACACCTGAATTGATTACAAATGTACAACGTGATGTGAAAGAAATTTTCCCAATTACTCGTCTTTACACGGCGAATATCCCAACATACCCAAGTGGTCTGTGGACATTTACAATTGGATCTAAAAAACACGATCCGTTAGAAGTGAGCGAAGATCGTTTCCATGAAATCGAAACAAAATACTACACAAAAGAGCTTCACAAAGCATGCTTTGTGTTACCGAAGTTTGTTAGTGATTTAATTAAGGAATAATCATAACGTTTCTATTACTTGTAATTGTATCAAGTAGAAACGACAAATGAACGATAAGTGAGAGGTGTTTAATCTCTCACTTTTTGAAATGGAGGAAAACAATATGAAATTTGATGAAGCGTATTCAGGTAATGTGTTTATTAAAAGTCATCCAAGCTTTGAAGAAAGTGAGGCTGTTATATACGGTATGCCAATGGACTGGACAGTAAGCTACCGCCCAGGCTCACGTTTCGGTCCTTCTAGAATTCGTGAAGTGTCAATTGGCTTAGAAGAGTACAGCCCGTACTTAGATAAAGAGCTAGATGAAGTAAAATACTTTGATGCGGGGGATATTCCATTACCATTTGGTAACCCACAAAAAAGCATTGAAATGATTGAGGAATATATCGACAAGCTGCTAGCAGAGGACAAGTATCCATTAGGAATGGGTGGCGAGCATTTAGTTTCTTGGCCTGTTATGAAGGCGATGTACAAGAAATATCCAGATTTAGCGATTATTCATATGGATGCTCATACAGATTTACGTGATGATTACGAAGGGGAGCCACTATCACACTCTACTCCAATTAAAAAGATTGCCGACTTAATTGGACCAACAAATGTGTACTCTTTTGGTATTCGTTCAGGAATGAAGGAAGAATTCAAATGGGCTAAAGAAGTGGGCATGCACATCTCTAAATTTGAAGTGCTTGAGCCATTAAAGGAAATTCTCCCAACGTTAGCGGGACGCCCAGTATATGTCACAATCGACATTGACGTACTAGATCCTGCGCATGCACCAGGGACGGGGACAGTCGATGCAGGAGGAATTACATCAAGAGAACTTCTTGCCTCTATTCATGCGATTGCTAACTCTGGCGTGCGCGTTGTAGGCTCAGACTTAGTTGAAGTGGCACCAATCTATGATCCATCAGAACAAACAGCTAACACAGCAAGTAAAATCATCCGAGAAATGATCCTTGGCTGGGTTCCTAAAAAAGGATAAATCAGAGATTGCTTATAATTTAATATAAGCAATAACAGAGTCCAACACGACAGGTGTTGGGCTTTTTTGTTAAGAATGTTAATGGTGCCAGGCACCATTTCTTAATATTTGTCACCTCCTCTACATATTTGTCATATAACGTTGGGGGCAGAAAGCTTGTCAACGGGATTTTTTTATTAAAAATATGGTCTTAGAGGAAGAGGTTCCCTTATTTTGGTGCTTTTTTCACATGATGGAGCATGTACTAAACATGTCATAGAATAAACTCCTCCTTCTATTTTCTTTCGACTCTCATATGAAAATAGAACTATAAAAGAAAAGTGATGCATGGCTTTGTTAAAATCTCCCTCAAATATGACAAAAAAACGTGTGATACGATAGCTGCGTAATCTTTTTACGTTTGATAGGGAGGAATTTAACATGAAAAAGAAAGCTTTATTATCTGTTGTAGCAGGTGCAGCGTTACTAATGGCAAACCCAATGGCACAAGAAGCTGATGCAGCATCAAATACACAAACAAAAGTGTACACGTATAAATCTACGAATCTATCTAGTGAACAATTGAATGCGCTATTGGCAAAATATTTTCCTACTATTAAGCTTCAAAAGCAATCTGAAGCCACTACTACTAACACAGACACACAAACGGAAACAGCACAAAAAGCAGATCAGGTTAAAGAGCCGGATCCAACTCAATCAAATACTCAAACAACAACACAACAGCCAATAACAGAAAGCAAGGAATCATCTAGCAACCAAGCAATCTCTCAGTTAAATCAATTTGAACAGCAGGTTGTCGAACTAACAAATGAGGAAAGAGCAAAACAGGGGATAGCTAAACTAGAAATTGACACCGAGTTAAGTAAAGTAGCTCGTGAAAAATCACTTGATATGCAAAAAAACAACTATTTCTCGCATACGAGTCCAACCTATGGTTCACCGTTTGATATGATGAAGCAATTTGGCATCACATACCGTGCAGCAGGGGAAAATATTGCTAAGGGTCAACGTACACCTGAGGAAGTGGTCAATGCATGGATGAATAGTGAGGGGCACAGAAAAAACATCTTAAGCTCTAATTTCACGCATATTGGTGTAGGTTATGTAGAAAATGGGAACTATTGGACACAACAGTTTATTGGGAAATAACAATTTGAAGAATTAGAACCAGAACGACTAGTCTATGGCTAGTCGTTTTTTTCTATTGAAGATCATCTGAAAAAGCTGTAGAAAAGAACAAGCTCTAAAACCAAAAATATAAAATAAACGCTGATTCCTTCTTCTTCACCTTGCGTAGTTGCAAAACGTTCTTTATACTATTAAAGTTAAGGAGAATGATGAAAAGGGAGTGTCTATTATGACAGAAAGCACACCTGTTCAAATCCATGTTTTGTCTGAAATTCAGAATGGTCAAGAGAAAGAAACCATTGAAATGAATACAACAGGGGAATACATTGAAAAAGGAACATATAGCTATCTCCGTTATGAGGAAACACATGAATTAGGCGCAGTGAAAACAACTGTGAAAATGAACGAACACGAAGTAATCGTGATGAGATCTGGTGCCATTACAATGAAGCAACGATTTATAAAAGACACCGTCACCCTTACAGATTATGGGACACCGTTTGGCAAACTCCAGTTAGAGACAAAAACAAACTCACTATCAATTAAAAAAGCAGAGCTTGAAAGCAGGCTTGTGATTTTATATGATTTGCAAATAGATGTAAATGAAACACATGTACATAAACTCGTTATTACATACAAGGAGGCTTAAACATGAATATTGTTGAACAAGTAAAAGAACGGTTAAAAGATGAAATAAAAGCAGCAGTCATAAAAGCGGGCTTAGCTGAAGAATCACAAATTCCAGAAGTACTATTAGAGCTACCGAAAGAAAAAGCACACGGTGATTATGCGACGAATATGGCGATGCAATTAGCACGTGTTGCAAAGAAGGCACCTCGAATGATTGCTGAGGAGATTGTAGCACATTTCGATAAGCAAAAGGCTTCCATTGAAAAAATTGAAATAGCAGGCCCTGGCTTTATTAATTTTTACATGAATAATAGCTATTTGACAGATTTAATCCCTTCTATCCTTGAAGCGGGTGAAAAATACGGTGAAACAAACGTTGGAAATAACGAAAAGCTTCAAGTAGAGTTTGTTTCTGCAAACCCAACAGGAACCCTGCATTTAGGCCATGCTCGTGGTGCGGCAGTAGGTGATTCATTATGTAATGTTCTTCAAAAAGCGGGATACGATGTGTCACGTGAATATTATATTAATGATGCAGGAAACCAAATTAATAATTTAGCACTTTCTGTGGAGGCTCGTTATTTACAAGCATTAGGAAAAGATGCTGAAATGCCAAAAGACGGCTATCACGGTGCAGATATTGTAGGAATTGGGAAAGAGCTTGCAAAAGAATATGGCGACAAATTCGTCGAGCAAGCAAGCGAAGAGCGCCTAAGCTTCTTTAGAGAATATGGCTTAAAATACGAAATGGCAAAGCTAAAAGCGGATCTGGATGAATTCCGTGTTCCTTTTGATGTATGGTATTCGGAAACGTCTCTTTATCACAACGGAAAAATTGATAATGCGCTTGAAGCCCTAAAAGAAAAAGGTCATGTTTATGAAGAAGAAGGAGCAACTTGGTTCCGTTCAACTACATTTGGTGATGATAAGGATCGTGTTCTTATTAAAAACGATGGTTCTTACACATACTTAACACCAGATATTGCCTACCATAAGGACAAGCTTGATCGAGGCTTTACGAAATTAATTAACGTATGGGGAGCAGACCATCACGGATATATTCCGCGTATGAAGGCTGCAATTGAAGCGTTAGGCTACAAAAAAGACACATTAGAGGTTGAAATTATTCAGCTTGTTCATCTTTACAAAGATGGCGAAAAGATGAAAATGAGTAAACGTACAGGTAAAGCTGTAACAATGAGAGACTTAATTGAAGAGGTTGGTCTTGATGCAGTACGATATTTCTTTGCTATGAGAAGTGCTGATACTCATATGGACTTTGATTTAGATCTAGCGGTATCAAAATCCAATGAAAACCCTGTGTACTATGCTCAATATGCTCATGCACGTATTTGTAGTATGCTTCGTCAAGGAGACGAGCAAGGCTTAACATACAATGAACATTTAAAGCTTGATGAAATTACATCTGAAAAAGAATTTGATTTATTGAAAAAGCTTGGAGAGTTCCCACAAGCAGTTGCAGAAGCTGCTCAAAAACGAATTCCACACCGTATCACAAACTATATATTTGACCTAGCTTCAACACTTCACAGCTTCTATAATGCTGAAAAAGTGCTTGATCCGGAAAATACAGAAAAAAGTCGTGCAAGACTTGGATTAATGAAAGCAACTCAAGTAACACTTCAAAATGCTTTAACATTAATCGGTGTGTCTGCACCAGAAAAAATGTAATAGAAAAAACCACTTAGCAGAGCTACTTAGTGGATTCTAAAAGTGGGTATAGAACGTTAAATAATCTAGCAAGGGACACAAATCACATGTGGATTGTGTCCCTCTTTTTATTGGTAAATCGACGGAAATTGAGCGGGTTTATATCAGAACAAAATGAAGTAAAAACCGTTGTAATACAAGCCCTTAAGCTAGTGTGGTATTCTTTAAATAAAAAAACGCACAGACATAATCATCTGTACGTTCATTGCCTTTTAATGGTAAATCCAAATAAATTGTGTAAGTACCTTACATCATTAAAAGCAATCATTTTACCATTGAATACTATAACTACTGCTTGTGGAAGGGGTATTCCATGTGTTATTGCTACCTGGCTCCCATGATTTCGCAGCACCGTTAGCGCCAGTGACAACAGCTTTAAATTCGTAATAGCGATTTGCTGCTATATAAGCCGTGCCCCTCCAATCTTTAGTGGAAGTATTCCAGGATAGCCTTATTTTTTCTCCATCAGAATTGTTCCACATCCCCATCTCCCAACGGTTTCCTGTTACATAAACCGTATCACCGGAAGAAGTAGGGGCATTTTTTACAACAAAATCGACTTTTATTGGTTTTAGAACTAAAAGATCTCGAAAGCGATCCATCTCTGCTGTTTTAGTTCCATTTGCGTTGACGACATTAGCAAGTCGTAGCAGTGTAAAGCCACTAAACCCTTCGTTAAATACATGCTGTGCTACATTTTTATAGCGCGATTCACTATAACTTGCATCAGAGCTAGAGATTGCAAGAGCATTTTCCCCATTTAGAACAATCCCTCTTTGTGTAGCAAGATTTGCAATTTCAGTTACAAGAGATTTGGGTGCAGAATAATATGGGCTAGTGTAAGCCTGGCTATCATCCATTTCTAAGCAAGTAAATGTTAAATCAAGATTACTAGATTTGAACTGATCGAGTATTTTGGCATAATCATAATAACCTGCAGAATACTCTGTTGCATGAGGCATATAAGGATCATTCATTTTCCAATGAAGACCAGCAATTTTCGCACCAATTGGAACATTAAATACAGAATCAAAATTCTGATGTGCCTTACTGCTTATGAGTTGAAGATGCTTTGTTAAAACACCTTGATACCATGTCATAAAGTCTTTTCCATATTGACTGTTATAAGCAGCACCGGAAGTGAAGAAATTGTCTCCATCTGAAGGTGGAGAAATCTGATTCCAAGAGGATAGATTTGTTTTCCACGCATTATTTAGAGTACCAATTGATCCGTATTTAGATTGCATACTAGTACGGAAGTCTGCCTTAGCTGTTTCTGTATATGCTTGTAGTTTACCGCGAGAGGGATAGCTCCAACCATCACTAGATACATAGGAAGGGAACCGAAGCTCACCAGCTGGCCCACCAGATAAATAAATTTTCACGATTATATCTTTATAATCAGAGAAGGTAGAAGCGAATGATGCATATAATTCATCGTATTGCGTAGAGATTACGTTGGAAGCCCAAGGTGATAAGGTTTCTTTGTTAACATAGCCTGTTTCCGACTTGTGTGTTAAAGCATCCTGAGTACCCAGGCTCCACACCCAACTAGGTATTGGAATATTACAGTCATCACCAACATTCCCTCCACATTGATGAGTGGAAAGAATAGGGACCCATTTTAATCCAGATTCTCTTACTACTTGAGCATATTGTCGATAATAGGACCAATCAAACTGATTATTTCCGTTCTTTTCCACATCACCCCACCATACATCAGTTGTTAGCGCATAGACTCCATTGCTTTTTAATGTGGCAAGCTGTTTGGCAAAATCTGACCAATTCGATATCTTTGTTAATGGGGCCATAACATAGGCTTTATAATCTGACTTTATATCTGCTGAGGCTTGTGGAGTAAACAAGGTAGACATGATAAGCAATGCAACTATTAAGCTAGCACTTATTTTTCTAAATGTTTTCATAGAGTGACCTCCTTGGTTTTTAGTGGTTAATGATTGATACAATACTAAAAAAGGTAAGTATAGGGGTTTTAGAGACACCTCCTTCTAGTAAAACGCTTACAAAAAATTCGTTTTAGTGCAATCGTTTGCACAGTATTCTGTATAAGCTTTCATGATGTATATCCTACGATATATTACTTTATTGGAGAATACAAGTGAAAACGCTACCATTTATGAATGGTTAGATCTGGGTAAAAAGAACCAAATAAAACAGAGGGGATTCGCTAACTCCTCCTCTGTTGAATCTTACCATTCAATGGTTGCTCCACCTGTTCGTTTCACCCCTCTAATCTTCGCAATATCTTCACAAAGCTTTAGAGCAGCTCGATCTTTTTGCTTCGCTTCAATCATAAAATCGATATCCATGTTCAGCTCTTTTAGATAAGTTAGGAGTGGCATTAAAAATTGAACGTCGACATTGTCAGCGTGACTTCTGAACTCTTTTTCAGATTTTGGGGAAGAGACATGAATTTTTGGACGTAGATTTACCCAGTCCCATGTTTTAAAAACTTTAGGTAAAAGCTCTTCTATTTTTTCATCCTCTTCATGGTTGGCCATATAGTGGTGATAGTCAAACAATAACGTGATGTTTTCTTTTTCACATACTGCAAGGGTTTCTGTTGTTGTGTAGGTTTTATCATCATTTTCTAAAGTCATCCGCTTTTTAATACGAGATGGGAGCTTCTTAATATTCTCATGAAAGCGCTCGGTTGCCTTTTGTTTGTTGCCATAAGCCCCACCTACATGAATATTGATAATTCCTTCATCTGAAAGCCCCATCGCATCGAGCATGTCAAAATGATAGTTCATATCACCGACGGCATTTTCTGTAATATGTTTTTTATCGCTTGTAAATAAGGTGAACTGATTTGGATGAAAGCTGGTTCTTAATTTATGTTTTTTAACGAGCTGTCCAATTTCAGTAAATAACTCTTTAAAAGGAGTACGATAATCCCACATCACTTCTGGATGTGTAGCCAAAGGGACGATAGAGGACGAAAAACGATACAAATAGATTTCATGAGCAATATTGTAATGGATCATTCTTAACGTATGCTCTAGGTTTTGTCTCGTAACATGAAGAAGCTGAGCCTTTCTCTCTTCTTTGTCTAGCTTCTGCCATCGTGTAAACGTTAGTGTTTTTGCGGGTGAACAATCCCATAATGAAAGAGCGTGTGAGACGTATCCGAACCGTATAATCATAAATATCTCCTTACTTTTAATGTGAACGTGACTAATAAGGCATGCATCTTTTATTAAGGCTTTTTCATTAACATTGATTACAAGTTAAGCTGGAATATAAACACCAATTAGATGATCTTGGTGGAAGGGAAAATTCCTTTTGCATCAAGCTATTCAAAGTTAATCTTTATAAAAAATGTGAAATTAATGTTGCAAATTTTTCTTTCACTTTGTGTGTGAAAGGACGTTTTTGATAGGCTTGATAAGTGAGTAGCTCCGATTTCTTAAAGTCACTTATAATTTTGTCTTTCACTTTTTGAATGAAGTCATGATCATAGATAATACAATTCATTTCATCGTTAAGGTACATGCTTCGCTTATCAAAATTCGCCGTGCCGATATCGCAAAAGTGATCGTCTATGACAATTACTTTCGCATGGAAAAAACCATAAAAAAATTGGTAAATTTCGCATCCAGCTAGTAGCAATGGTTTAAAGTATGGCATGGAAGCTTCCTTAACAAGAGGGTGGTCCTCCTTTAGAGGTACCATGATTTGTACGTTAACACCTCTTGATCGAGCGGCTAACAACTCGTCTAAAATCACTTTTCCTGGAATAAAGTATGGAGAGCAAATAATAATTTCACGTTTTGCCTGTTGGATAAAATGAATAAAGTGATCATCAAGATGCTTGCCATAGGTTGAAATAAATAGCTGACTACTTTTTCCCTTCATTTGGGGGATGAAATAAGATGGTTTTCCACGATCATCCTCGCCAGTTGAGTCAAACCAGTCTTTTAAAAATTGTGCTTGTAAGTCTTGAACACCTTCTCCTGCAATTTTCAGATGATAATCACGCCAATAACCGAGCTTTGGATCTAATCCAATGTATTCTTTTCCGATATTAAACCCGCCAAGGTAAGCGGTTTTTCCATCGAGAACGGTAATTTTTCTGTGATTTCTTGCTTGGGATGTATAAAACAAATAGGGAAGTTTCGGTTTATGTGAGAAGGCTATCCGAACACCTTTCTCTTGTATTTCCCTTATTTTTTTCTTTCCTAACTTAGCGCTACCTACATAATCTAACAAAAGTCTTACATCTAAGCCCTCAGATGCTTTTTTACTAAGTATGTCTAGAAATTCATGGCTTATATCATCATTTTTTACAATATAAATGAGCACATGTATGCGTTTTGTACACTTATTAATCTGCTCAAATAGGTCCGTATATAATTCTGTACCATCTGTGTATAGATCAATGTCACTCATTCGAAGTGGATATTTCGTGTATTTGGATTTCATTAAATGATCTTTCCGACCAGCATGATAATCGCAATAAACCCATGCTACTACCAAAGTCAATACAATAAAGCAGACAAAAATCGCACTCCCCACTTACATGACCTCCAGTAGTTCCAAAATGTAAAGAATTTACCTTATATTTCGCGCAACAGGTAGATTTTATGTATGAGACAAATTCAGAGGGGGCCAGGCACCAAAAAAACTATTGACTGAATGCTCATTCATTTATTAGAATAAGAGTAGAAAGTGAATTCTGAAAATTGAGAGGGTTTACGTAGACCGACTCTTTATGAGTGGTGTTGCTGGTTTGGTACGTGTTTTGTTTTGAGTTGTTAAAGGGGAAATGACCGAAGCATTTAAGTTGTGACAACGGGGAGATTGGGGGAAAGGAAATGGATGCATTATTGTGGGTAAATTTTATTGCGTTTTTGGTTGTAACCGCTTACGCAGTGCATTTGTTTGTTTACTTAATTCGCACAAGGATGGCTTACATTAAGCTAGGTAAGAAAGTTGAATTTGATGGTAAGGTGAAAGAAAGGCTAGAGAAGATTTGGGTAAATGTGTTTGGACAGAAAAAGCTCTTGAAGGATAAGAAGAGTGGAATTATTCACGTGATGTTTTTTTATGGTTTTATTTTAGTCCAATTTGGAGCTCTTGACTTCATCATTAAAGGGTTGATTCCAGGTGCTCATTTACCGCTCGGACCACTTTATCCTGCGTTTACGTTTTTTCAAGAGATTATCACCTTTATGATTCTGATTGCAGTTGTTTGGGCTTTTCACCGACGATATGTGGAAAAGCTTGTACGACTAAAGCGTGGCTTTAAGTCAGGGCTTGTTCTTATCTTTATCGGAGGATTAATGCTTTCTGTCTTACTAGGGAACGGTATGGGGTTAATTTGGCATGACCATGGACTAACTTGGTCAGAGCCTATTGCCTCCATGTTTGCATCACTGTTAGGCTTTGTAGGAGAAACAGGATCAATCGTGATTTTCTACGTTGCATGGTGGATACACCTTTTATTTTTATTAACGTTCTTAGTTTATGTACCACAGTCTAAGCATGCACACTTAATTGCAGGACCAGCCAACGTGTATTTTAATCGAGTATCTAATCCTGGGAAGCTTGAGAAAATTGATTTTGAAGATGAAACACAAGAATCATTTGGCGTAGGAAAGATTGAAGACTTTACACAACCACAGCTGATTGACCTTTACGCGTGTGTTGAGTGTGGTCGCTGTACGAATATGTGTCCTGCTACAGGTACTGGGAAAATTTTATCGCCAATGGATTTAATTTTAAAGCTAAGAGATCATTTAACATTTACAGGTGCAGCTGTTACACAAAAGCAGCCTTGGGTACCTGCCGTTGCCTTTAATGGAACGAAGGGCAATCAAATTGCACTTATGGCTGCAGGTGCTGGAGCTCAAGAATCGGCTGCGGCTGCAGTAGATTATAACCCAACCTTAATTGGAGATGTCATTACAGAAGAAGAAATCTGGGCTTGTACAACATGTCGTAACTGTGAAGATCAATGTCCTGTTATGAATGAACATGTTGATAAAATCATTGATATGCGTCGTTACCTTGTTCTTACTGAAGGAAAGATGGATGCTGATGCACAACGTGCCATGACGAACATCGAAAGACAAGGAAATCCTTGGGGTCTTAATCGTAAAGAACGTGAGACGTGGAGAGATGCTCGTGAAGATGTTCATATCCCTACTGTGAAAGAAATGAGCAAGGCAGGAGAAGAGTTTGACTACTTATTTTGGGTTGGTTCAATGGGCTCCTATGATAACCGCAGCCAAAAGATTGCTCTATCCTTTGCAAAGCTCCTAAATGAAGCAGGTGTTAAGTTTGCGATCCTTGGAAATAAGGAAAAAAATTCTGGTGATACACCTCGACGTTTAGGGAATGAATTTTTATTCCAAGAGCTTGCAACGAAGAATATTGATGAATTTACTAAAAATGATGTGAAAAAAATCGTCACAATTGATCCGCATGCTTACAATATCTTCAAAAATGAATATCCAGACTTTGGGTTAGAAGCTGAAGTATATCATCATACAGAATTATTGGCTGAATTGGTTGAACAAGGTCGCTTAAAGCCTAGTCTGCCTGTAAATGAAACAATCACCTTCCATGATTCCTGTTATTTAGGAAGATACAATGAAGTGTATGAGGCACCGAGAAACATCTTAAAAGCGATACCTGGTGTGAAGCTAGTGGAAATGGAAAGAAACCGCGATAAGGGGATGTGCTGTGGTGCTGGTGGCGGCCTTATGTGGATGGAAGAGGATACTGGTAGCCGAATTAATGTAGCGAGAACGGAGCAAGCTTTAGCTGTATCGCCGTCTGTTATTAGTGCAGGCTGTCCTTATTGTTTAACCATGCTTAGTGATGGAACAAAAGCGAAGGAAGTAGAGGAAACGGTTAGCACGTATGATGTTGCTGAACTTCTTGAAAAATCGATTTTCGGAGAACAAAAAGAATTGGTATCATAAGGGGAATGTTGTGAGAAAAGTGCACATAGATTGAGAGGGGGGGATTCCCCTCTTTCATTGTGTAAGGAAATTGAGCGAGCGTTCAGTCATTCACAAACTGTAAGCGTTTACTATAATAATGACTCACTCTTCACCCGCTTTTTCTACTAAGTAGAGTCGTTATTTTTATACCTATAAAAACGAATTAAAGGGGAGAAAGAAAATGACAAAAACAGTAATTTTAAGTGGAGTAAGAACACCGGTTGGTAAATTTGGCGGATCTCTATCCTCATTAACAGCCTCTCAATTAGGTGGAATTGCGATTAAAGAGGCCTTAAAACGCGCTAATATCGACCCTAATGAGGTGAACGAAGTGCTATTTGGAAATGTTCTTCAAGGAGGGCAAGGGCAAATACCATCACGACAAGCTGCACGTGAAGCAGGTTTACCTTGGAATGTGCGTACCGAAACGATTAATAAGGTATGTGCTTCAGGATTAAGAAGTGTTACGTTAGCAGATCAAGTCATTCGAGCAGGAGACGAAGATGTTATCGTAGCAGGCGGGATGGAATCAATGAGTAATGCTCCATATCTTTTACCGAAAGCTCGTTGGGGAATGAGAATGGGAGATAGTCCTGTTAAGGATTTAATGATTCATGATGGATTAACATGTAGCTTCACTGGAGTACATATGGGGACGTACGGTAACAGTACTTCAAAAGATTTAGAGTTAACACGTAATGAGCAGGATGAATGGGCATTAAGAAGTCATCAACGGACTATTCAAGCACAGGAATCAGGCGTTTTAGCTGAAGAAATTGTACCTGTATCTGTACCACAAAAAAAAGGTGAGCCCATCATTGTAGATAAAGATGAAGCACCACGAAAAGACACCTCACTTGAACGACTCTCAAAATTAGCACCAGTATTTGACCATGATGGAACCATCACAGCAGGGAATGCCCCTGGAATCAATGATGGAGCAGCAGCCCTTGTCTTAATGAGTGACGAGCGCGCACAAAAAGAAGGGCGACAACCTCTAGCAACAATCCTTGCCCATACAGCGATTGCGGTAGAAGCAAAGGATTTTCCGAAAACCCCAGGTCTAGTAATTAATGAATTGCTAACAAAAACAGGAAAATCAGTTGAAGAAATTGAGTTATTTGAAATAAATGAAGCTTTCGCGACTGTAGCACTTGCTGCAAATCAGCTTGCTGGCTTAGATGCTGCAAAAGTGAATGTAAATGGTGGAGCAGTTGCAATTGGACATCCGATTGGGGCAAGTGGAGCAAGGATTCTTATTACTTTAATTCATGAGTTAAAGCGTAGAGGCGGAGGCATCGGAATTGCTGCAATTTGCAGTGGTGGTGGTCAAGGTGATGCCATTATGGTACAGGTATAAATCGAGTTGAATAGTAACCCGTCATGCGAAAATAGGCTTTCATAAAAATCATGAGATGTTTGTTTAGATGAGTAGACATGAAAAGATAAGTTTCGAGACAGCGAACTGCCCGTAACAAAAATCATTCATGCTGTTAAATTTTCTACACGGTAAAAGGATATCTACCTTAATCAAAGGGATTACGCATTAGCTTATAAAGGGGGATGGTAGGATGACTATTCAAAAAATCATGGTCGTTGGAGCTGGACAAATGGGTGCGGGTATTGCACAAGTATGTGCAATGTCAGGAATTGAAGTGGTTCTCCACGATATAAAAGAAGAAATTGTTGAAAAAGGAATGCTAGCAATTGATAAACAGCTTCAACGCCAGGTGGAAAAAGGAAAACTGACTAAGGAATTGAAGGAGGAGACGTTAAGTAGGCTATCCTCTTCAACAGAACTCCAAAAAGCTAGTACAGTTGATTTGGTCATTGAAGCTGTCATTGAGAAGATGGATGTGAAAACGTCACTTTTTCAAGAGTTAGATAAGATAGCACCAGAGCATGCGATTCTCGCTTCTAATACATCTTCTCTTCCAATTACGGAAATTGCTGCTGCAACCTCAAGACCTGAGAAGGTTATCGGAATGCATTTTATGAACCCAGTACCGGTTATGAAGCTAGTGGAAGTCATTAGAGGGCTAGCAACGTCAGATGAAGTGTATGAAGAAATCAAAGCCTTAACTAAGAAAATCAACAAGGTTCCGGTAGAAGTGAATGATTTTCCAGGGTTCGTATCAAATCGTATCCTTATGCCGATGATTAATGAAGCAATTTATACCGTGTACGAAGGGGTTGCAGAACCAGAAGCTATTGATGAGGTCATGAAGCTTGGAATGAATCATCCAATGGGACCACTAACATTAGCTGACTTTATTGGTCTTGATACATGCCTCTTTATTATGGAGACCCTTCATGAAGGCTTTGGGGATGACAAATATCGTCCGTGTCCATTGCTGCGTAAATACGTAAAAGCAGGCTGGTTAGGGAAAAAATCAGGGCGAGGCTTCTATCGATATGAATAGAAGGGGATGGGTGAAATAGGGTAGAGTCAGATTCATTTTTTAAGAGGAGATGGAATGACAAAGGGGTGCATCAAATTGAATGTACATTTTACTAAAGAGCAAATGATGATGCGGAAGATGGTAAGGGAATTTGCAAAATCAGAAATCGAGCCGTTTGTACAGAATATGGAAAAAGGGGAATTTCCAAGAGAGTTACTAAATAAAATGGCTGGGCTTGGGTTAATGGGGATCCCAATCTCAGAAGAGTACGACGGATCGGGTATGGATTATACCTCTTATATCATTGCTATACATGAAATATCGAAAGTGAGTGCAACACTCGCAGTTATATTATCTGTTCATACATCAGTTGGAACCTATCCAATCTTAGCCTTTGGAACAGAGGAGCAAAAGCAAAAGTATGTGAAAAAGCTTGCTAAAGGTGAAAGTTTGGGTGCCTTTTGTTTAACAGAACCAAGTGCTGGCTCAGATGCAGCAAGTATGAAAACAAAGGCTGTTAAGAAGGGAGATTACTATTTTCTAAACGGCTCAAAGGTGTTTATCACAAATGGTGGAGAAGCGGATACCTATATTGTCTTTGCACGAACAGGTGAAGGGCAAGGGAGTGAACAGGTCTCGGCTTTCATCGTGGAAAAAGAGACGGAAGGCTTTTTAATAGGCAAAGATGAACATAAAATGGGACTCAATGGATCGCGTACAGTTCAATTATCTTTTGAAGATGCAAAGGTACCTGTTGGTAATCTCCTTGGTCAAGAAGGAGAAGGGTTTAAGATTGCAATGGCAAATTTAGACGGTGGGAGAATTGGCATAGCTGCTCAAGCGCTCGGTATTGCAGAAGCCGCTTTAGAAAGTTCAACCGCCTATGCAAAGGAACGGGAGCAATTTGGCAGACCAATCTCTGCTCAGCAAGGAATTGCCTTTAAACTAGCAGATATGGCAACAAACGTGGAGGCGGCTAGACTCCTACTCTATCAAGCTGCCTGGTTAAAAGATAATAATCTACCATGTGCAAAAGAAGCTTCCATGGCTAAACTCTTTGCTTCAAAGGCAGCGGTGGAGGTGTCTACGGAGGCCATTCAAGTATTTGGTGGATATGGCTATACAAAGGATTATCCAGTTGAACGATTTTTCCGTGATGCAAAGGTATGTGAAATCTATGAGGGAACGAGTGAAATACAGCGGATTGTGATAGGGAAGCACTTATTAAAATAAGGGGGAAGTAACATGTATTTTAAACTTTCAGAAGAGCATGAGATGCTACGAAAAACAGTAAGAGACTTTGCGAAAAATGAGGTAGCACCAACTGCTGCTATACGGGATGAAGAAGAGCGTTTTGATATGGATATCTTCAGAAAAATGGCTGACCTCGGTTTAACAGGCATACCTTGGGATGAGAAATACGGCGGAATTGGTAGCGATTACTTATCCTACGTGATTGCAGTGGAGGAGCTCTCAAGGGTTTGTGCATCAACAGGTGTTACTTTATCGGCTCATACATCACTAGCAGGCTGGCCTTTATATAAATTTGGAACAGAAGAGCAGAAGGAAAAATTCTTAAAGCCGATGGCAGTAGGTGAAAAAATTGGCGCATACGGCTTAACGGAGCCAGGCTCTGGATCTGATGCTGGTGGGATGAGGACAAATGCAAAAGAAGATGGTGATGGGTACATTTTAAATGGCTCGAAAATCTTTATTACAAACGGTGGTATTGCAGATATCTATATCGTGTTTGCTGTTACGGATCCATCGAGTAAGCATAAGGGTACAACGGCATTTATCGTTGAAAAGGACTTTGAAGGCTTTTCAGTAGGGAAAAAAGAAAGTAAGCTAGGCATTCGTTCTTCACCTACAACGGAAATAATCTTTGAAAACTGTAGAGTGCCAAAGGAAAACATGCTTGGAGAGTTAGGTGAGGGCTTTAAAATTGCGATGATGACACTTGATGGTGGAAGAAATGGTATTGCTGCACAGGCAGTAGGAATTGCACAGGGTGCATTAGATGCGGCGATTGCATATGCGAAGGAGCGCGAGCAATTTGGAAAACCAATTGCCGCTCAACAAGGAATTAGCTTTAAACTAGCGGATATGGCAACGAGCATTGAAGCTGCAAGACTACTAACCTATCAAGCTGCTTGGCTAGAGTCAGAAGGGCTTCCATACGGAAAAGAGTCCGCTATGTCAAAGCTATTCGCTGGTGATACAGCAATGAAGGTGACAACGGAGGCTGTTCAAGTATTTGGTGGCTACGGTTATACAAAGGATTACCCAGTCGAGCGATATATGCGTGATGCAAAAATCACTCAGATTTATGAAGGTACTCAAGAAATACAACGACTCGTTATTTCAAGAATGATCACAAAATAGAGCTCTCAATAGATAGTAGTCTGATGGTTGAATCGTTCAGAAGATTGAGTAGTTGTAAATGTTGATTTTTACCCTTTGTTAAATGAGGCAAAACGGTATGAGACTTTTGCTTTAGTCAAGCGGAAGCGCCAGGTCATCATGCTTGCTAAAAATTTGCCACCATGAAAGCAGAGCCTAAAATTGTAAGTAGAGGGGGGAGGTAGATGGAAAAACGGGAAGTTCAGGCGTCTGTGAAAGATGAGAAGCTCATTGAAAAACGACGGACACAAATGATAAAAGGCGCTGTTTCTCTTTTTAAGCAAAAGGGCTTTCATCGAACAACGACACGAGAGATTGCCAAAGCTGCAGGCTTTAGTATCGGAACGCTGTATGAATATATTAGACAGAAGGAAGATGTCCTTTATCTTGTTTGTGACACCATATATGATCAAACGCATATGAGACTTGAGGAAAATATTGATACGAAGCTTGGGACATTAGAAAGCCTTGAGCTAGCCATCTGTAATTATTTCAAGGTTGTGGATGATATGCAGGATGAAGTTCTAGTCATGTATCAAGAGGTTAAGTCGTTATCAAAGGATGCCTTGCCGTATGTATTGAAGAAAGAGATGGAAATGGCCTCTATGTTTAAGAAGATTATTGTTAGCTGTGTAGAAAATGGGGAGCTCACACTAACAGAAGAGGAATGTGATATGGCCGCACATAACATTATTGTTCAAGGACAGATGTGGGCATTTCGAAGATGGAGCTTGCAAAAGCAGTATACGTTAGAGCAATATATCCAATTCCAAACAAAGTTAATTTTACGTGGAGTCATTCATACCTAACAAGGTAGGCAGTGCTTATTAGATGTGTATTTCTTATATAAATTTGGTTTGAAATAGGTTAAAGGGGACTTCGTTCAAGTTGAAAGAACAAAGGGGTGGATGGTATGACAATAACTAATGTTTACAAGCCAAAGCATGCTGTTCGATTTGTAACAGCCTCGAGCTTGTTTGATGGGCATGATGCCTCAATCAATATTATGAGAAGAATCCTTCAGGCAAGCGGAGCGGAGGTTATTCACTTAGGGCATAATCGTTCGGTTGAAGAAATTGTATCGGCAGCCATTCAGGAGGATGCACAGGGGATTGCTATTTCCTCCTATCAAGGTGGGCACGTTGAATTTTTTAAATACATGTTTGATCTCTTAAAAGAAAAAGGAGCAAGTCACATCCGCCTGTACGGTGGTGGAGGTGGAGTTATTATTCCACGAGAAATAAGAGAGCTCCATGATTATGGAATTGCAAAAATCTTCTCGCCTGAAGACGGTAGGGAGTTAGGCCTTCAAGGCATGATTAATTACATGTTAAAAGAATGTGATTTTTCAACAGTGGAGCTAGAAGAAATGAATCGAGAGTTAGTATTAGCAGGTGAGCAAAAAAGTGTAGCGAAGATGATTTCGCATGCAGAGGCAAAGGTTTTTGGATTAGAAGTAAATTCGCAGGTGGATGAACTCTTCTCAATGTTGAAGGATTTCGATACAAAAGCACCGGTTATAGGGATTACTGGAACTGGTGGTGCAGGGAAAAGCTCTTTAACAGATGAATTAATTCGTCGGTTTTTAAATGAAATACCAGAGTTGAAAATCGCGATTCTTTCTATAGACCCAACTAAGCAAAAAACGGGTGGGGCTTTACTAGGAGATCGAATTCGGATGAATGCGATCTTTTCACCACGTGTGTTTATGCGTAGTTTAGCGACTCGTCAATCCAAAACAGAGCTTTCTTTAGCCATCCATGACGCTATTTCAATTGTCAAAGGAGCAGGCTATGACCTCATAATCGTTGAAACAAGTGGTATTGGTCAAGGTGATGCCGAAATTGCTGAAATATGTGATTTATCTATGTACGTGATGACAAGCGAATTTGGTGCTCCGTCGCAGTTAGAAAAAATTGATATGCTTGATTATGCAGACGTAGTCGTCATTAACAAATTTGAAAGAAAAGGCTCAGAGGATGCAAAAAGACAAGTCCAAAAGCAATATCAACGGAGCCGAATGCTATTTGATGAACCGTTAGACAGTATGCCAGTTTACGGAACAATCGCGAGCCAATTTAACGACCTAGGAACGAATACTTTATTCGCTAAGCTTTTGGAGCTAATCAATGAAAAAACAGATAGGCACTGGACTTCATCGTTACCTGTTGTTAAAGATGTTGAGAAACAAAATGTGATTATTCCACCTGAGCGTCGCTATTACTTACGTGAAATTAGTGAGACCGTAAGAAACTATCATACGCAATCGGAAAGTCAGGCGCAAATTGCCACTAAGCTGTTTCAAGTAAAGGGTGCTGTCGAAGCGCTTACTGAAACAGAAACGAATGAAGAGGTTTTACGTTCACTAGAGGCAGTGAAAGAAAAGCTAGAGAAACAGCTTACCTCTCAATCTAAAGAGCTGTTATCATCTTGGAAGGAGATGAGGGATAAGTATTCAAAAGAGGAGTTCACTACGGTTATTCGAAACAAAGAGATTGTAACTAAGTTGAAAACAACTTCTTTATCTGGACTTCTTATCCCAAAGGTATCGTTACCTAAATACCGAAATGACGGCGACATTTTGAGCTGGCTCTACAGAGAAAATGTACCTGGTATCTTTCCTTATACTGCAGGAGTATTTCCTTTCAAACGTGAAGGTGAGGATCCGAAGCGTCAATTCGCTGGAGAAGGAACACCTGAGAGAACGAATCGAAGGTTTCATTACTTATCAAAGGATGACGATGCAAAGCGCTTAAGTACAGCCTTTGACTCGGTTACCCTATATGGAGAGGATCCTGCCTATCGTCCTGATATTTACGGAAAAATTGGGGAAAGTGGCGTAAGTATTTGTACATTAGATGATATGAAAAAGCTCTATGATGGGTTTGACCTCTGTGCACCTTCTACATCTGTTTCCATGACAATCAATGGACCAGCACCAATCATCCTTGCTATGTTTATGAATACAGCAATTGATCAACAAGTACAAAGGAAAGAAGAAGAGCTTGGACGCGTTTTATCATTTGAAGAGTATAGTGAAGTACGGGACTACACCCTTCAAACGGTGCGTGGGACAGTTCAAGCTGATATTTTAAAAGAAGATCAAGGGCAGAACACCTGTATTTTCTCAACAGAATTTGCTTTGCGCCTTATGGGTGATATTCAACAATATTTTATTGATCAAAAAGTAAGAAACTATTATTCCGTTTCTATATCTGGATATCATATTGCAGAGGCTGGGGCGAATCCGATCTCTCAATTGGCCTTTACTCTCTCAAATGGTTTTACGTATGTGGAGTATTATTTGAGTCGAGGTATGGATATAAATGCGTTCGCACCAAATCTCTCGTTCTTCTTTAGTAATGGTCTTGACCCTGAATATACGGTTATTGGACGTGTAGCAAGGAGAATTTGGGCTACAGTGATGAGAGATAAGTATGGCGCAAATGAACGAAGTCAAAAGCTAAAGTATCATGTCCAAACGTCTGGTCGTTCTTTACATGCCCAAGAAATAGATTTTAACGATATACGCACAACACTCCAAGCGTTGATGGCATTACACGATAATTGTAACTCGCTTCATACCAATGCGTATGATGAAGCAATTACGACACCTACCGAGGAGTCCGTTCGTCGTGCGATGGCGATTCAAATGATTATTACGAAAGAGCATGGGTTAACAAAAAATGAAAATCCATTACAAGGATCATTTATTATAGAAGAATTAACAGATTTAGTAGAGGAAGCGGTCCTGCAGGAGTTTGATCGAATCAATGAACGTGGTGGAGTATTAGGAGCTATGGAGACTCAATATCAACGTGGTAAAATTCAAGATGAATCTATGCATTATGAAATGAAAAAACATACAGGAGAGCTTCCGATTATCGGAGTGAATACGTATTTGAATCCAAACCCACCATCTCAAGAAGCAATGGATAGTATGGAATTAGCAAGGGCAACAAAAGAGGAGAAGGAAACACAAATTAAAAATCTACAGGCCTTCCAAGCTAAACATGAAGCAGAAGTAATGAAGGCACTCGAAAAGCTTAAAGATGCCGCCATTAATAACGGTAATCTTTTTGCGGAGCTAATGGAAACAGTGAAGGTTGCAAGCTTAGGACAAATCACTCAAGCATTATATGAAGTTGGCGGGCAGTATCGTCGAAATATGTAGAATATAAGGAATCTAGCAATGAAATAATCGGTAGAGAATACACAAAATGCAGCAAATGCACTTTTGTGTATTTTTTACGTGATAATGGTGGCATAAACTACTAGAAATTGTTTATAATGAATGGTATGGTTTGTAGACGTACATGTGTACATAATGGAAAAGACACGTACTTATTTTGTACTTATTTTCAACATTTATAGATTAATGACCTTGAAAGGGAGTGCCTTGTTTTGAGTCTAAAGAACTTAACTGAAGAACAAATCAAAGAGATGGCAATGGTTGAAGTTGCATATGAGTTATTTATAGAAAGCAAAAAACCGTATGTATTTAGCGAGTTAGTAAAGGAAATTGCAGATCTACTTGACTTATCTAAACAACAAGTTGAAGATAAAATTGCTCAATTCTATACAGATATCAATATTGATGGACGTTTCATCTGTGTTGGAGAAAATATGTGGGGCTTACGTACTTGGTACCCATATGAGCAAATTGAAGAAGAAATCGTTCCTACGACAACTAAGCCTAAAAAGAAAAAAGCAAAAGCTGCTGATGATGATTTAGATGCTGGCTTTGACGATATTGATGACGATTTCGACGATTTGGATGATTTTGAAGAAGAAGACGATGATTTTGATGATTTAGATGATGTGGATCTAGATGACGACGATGAAGATGATGATGACTTAGTCGTAGAAGATGATGACTACGAAGACTTAGATGATGATGATGAGGAAGATGAAGAAGACGATTTAGAGGACAAAGAAAATTAAGTGTAATTCATCTTGACTTTCTTTTTTCAACTAGGTAGAATCTATTTTGGGCTCTTAAAAAAGCTATCTTTGTAAATTATACATTTACAGCTCCCTTTCAACTTGTTTGGAAGGGAGCTTTCTTATTTTATACAGTTTGCTGTTCATCATCCCATATGATGTCATAAAGGTAAGAGAGGACAAGCTTTAAAAAAGAGAGCTAAGCTGATCGTTTTGATTTTGCTAAAAAGCTAAAGAAGGCATGCAGGAATAGTTGGTGTGGATCTTTAGGTTTTCGAATATACCCAAATGATTTCTCAATATCTGTACAAAATAAAACTATATAAGCTTCTTTTAGGGGGAAAAACATGACAAAGTATATTTTCGTAACAGGTGGAGTTGTTTCATCTTTAGGTAAAGGAATTACAGCTGCATCTTTAGGTAGGTTATTAAAAAACCGTGGGATTAGTGTAACAATTCAAAAATTTGATCCTTATATCAATGTTGATCCAGGAACAATGAGTCCATATCAGCATGGTGAAGTATTTGTTACTGGAGACGGTGCGGAAACAGACTTAGATTTAGGACATTATGAGCGTTTTATTGACGAGAACTTAACAAAATTCAACAATGTAACAACTGGTAGAATTTATTCAACGGTTTTAAAGAAAGAACGTCGTGGAGATTATCTGGGTGGGACTGTTCAGGTTATTCCTCATATCACGAACGAGATTAAAGATCGTGTCTTCCGTGCAGGAAAAGAAACGGGAGCAGATGTTGTTATTACAGAGATTGGTGGAACAGTAGGTGACATCGAATCATTACCATTCCTTGAAGCTATTCGCCAAGTGAAAAGTGATGTAGGTCGTGAAAATGTCATGTACATCCACTGTACACTTGTTCCTTATATTAAAGCTGCAGGTGAAATGAAGACAAAGCCTACACAACACAGTGTGAAAGAGCTAAGAAGCTTAGGAATTCAACCAAATGTTATTGTTGTTCGTACAGAGCAGCCAATCTCTCAAGACATGAAGGACAAAATTGCTCTTTTCTGTGATATTGATAAAAATGCAGTAATCGAGTGTCAAGATGCAGATACATTATATAGCATTCCATTAGCTCTTCAAGAACAAAATCTAGATACAATTACATGCAATCACTTAAAGCTAGATTGTAATGAAGCGGACATGACAGAATGGAAAGAGCTTGTTAAGAAAGTAACAAATCTATCTAAAACAACGAAAATCGCACTTGTTGGTAAGTATGTAGAACTACAGGATGCGTACATTTCTGTTGTTGAAGCACTTCGTCATGCAGGCTATGAATATGATGCAGATATCGATATTAAATGGGTAAACGCTGAAACTCTTTCAGAAGCAAATTTAAAAGCAGAGCTTGAAGACGTAGATGGCATTTTAGTACCAGGCGGGTTTGGTGACCGTGGTGTTGAAGGGAAAATTCTTGCAACAACCTATGCTCGTGTAAATAAAGTACCATTCCTAGGAATTTGTCTTGGTATGCAGGTTGCGTCAATTGAATACGCACGTAATGTACTTGGTTTAAAAGGAGCAAACTCATCTGAAATTGATCCTTCTACTGAGTTCCCAGTTATTGATCTGCTTCCAGAACAAAAGGATATTGAAGACTTAGGTGGAACATTACGCCTAGGGTTATCACCAAGTAAGCTAATCGAAGGAACTCGTGCTTATGAAGCGTACCAAGATGAAGTGATTTATGAACGTCACCGTCATCGTTATGAGTTCAACAATGAGTATCGTCAAGCGATGGAAGAAGCAGGCTTTGTGTTCTCAGGGACAACTCCAGATGGACGTTTAGTAGAAATCATTGAGATTAAGGATCACCCATGGTTTGTTGCATCTCAATTCCATCCAGAATTCACATCAAGACCAACAAGACCGCAGCCACTATTCCGTGACTTTGTTCATGCTTCATTAACGGCTGCTGAATAATAGTGAGACCTCTTGAAAAAGCTATCCATCTTGGATGGCTTTTTCTCATATTGACCTCTTTGAGTGTTCAAAGGGAGAAGCTTGTCCTTTCGACAAAAAAGGAAACCGGTTTTTAAAAGGGGTGATATTTTTTAAAAAAACGTGTTGATTATTTTAGTTAGTGTGTTTATAATGAAGTTGAAAGCGGTTTCCGATAAAGAAAAACCTTTTATTTTTACCTAATTAAGAAACCGGTTTCCAAACGAATAAACAACCAATAACTAAGGGGGAAACACAATGAAAAGCAAGAAAAAATGGCTAGCTTCAGGTTTATCTTTGGCTTTAGCATTTTCGTTAGCTGCATGTAGTGGTGGGGAGAAAGAATCTAGTTCAGAAGGAGAAGGTAATGAAAAAGTTGAACTAAACTTCTGGGCGTTTGGTGCTACTGGTTACGAAGATCTAGTGAAAGAATATCAAGAAGAAAATCCTAATGTAACAATTAAATTTAAGTCATCTGAAACAGCTGAACACCATGATGCGTTATTCACAGCATTATCAGCTGGTAGTGGTGCTCCAGATATTGCTATGCTAGAGGTTGATCAATTTGATCGTTTCAAAGCAGCACAAGATCGCTTTGAGAATTTATATGATCTTGGGGCAAAAGATGTGCAAGATCAGTATCTAGATTGGAAATGGAATGCTGGGGAAAATGCGGAAGGTGACTTCTTATTCGGTCTTCCAACTGATATTGGACCTAAAGCATTATACTACCGTTCTGATGTATTCGAAGAAGCTGGACTACCTACAGAGCCTGCGGAAGTAGAAGCACTTATTAATACTCCTGAAGCATTCAAAGAGGCTGGGTTACAAGTGAAAGAGAAAACGGGTAAACCTTTTGTAGATAGTATTGAAATGGCTTACAGAGCTTACCTTGATCCTGCGGTTGAAAGTTATTTAAACCCAGAAGGTGAAGTTATTATCGATAAAGAAGGTAGTGCGGTTAAAAAGGCATATGATTATGCTGTTGAATTAAACGAAGCTGGTATTGTTGGTAAGTTTGAAATGTGGTCTCCTGAGTGGTCTAATGCCGTTAATACTGGTGAATTTGCAGCGGAATTAGGCGCTGGATGGTTAAAAGGTTGGATGGAAGGTAATGCACCAGATGCTTCTGGTAACTTTAGAGTAGCTACATTACCAACTGAATTTGCAGCGAACTGGGGCGGTTCTTACATCGCAATTCCAAGTGAAACTGAAAATGCACAGGCTGCTTATGATTTTGTTGAATGGTTAGTATCACCTGAAAATCAATTAAAATCTTTCCAAAGTAATGGATTATTCCCATCTGCACCAGCGGTATATGAAATGGAAGAATTTACGGCTAACGAAGATGAATTCTTTGGTGGTCAAGTAACATCAGAAGTATTCGCAAAGGCTGCTCAAGATATCGATGGAGCAGTATTCAAAGGGGAAAAATATTTCCCAGTACACAATGAAGTGTTAAATGCCCTTAAGAACGTTCAAGAAGGGGCTGATCCTGAAAAAGAATGGGAAGCAGCTGTTAAACGTTCGAAAGATTTAGTAAGCCGTTAATCGCTAATAAAAAAATGAATGAAGCTAGATATGGTACCTATTGACCCATATCTAGCTTTCCTAAAAGGAAACGGGGAGTGAAAATGGTTTCTGCGAATGAGAAAGTCGTAAAAAAGAAAAGGTTCTTATCTGAAGAAAAGAAAGACAGGATCTCTGCTTATCTTTATATTTCACCTTTCTTTATCATATTTGCCGTCATTGGGTTATATCCAGCATTATACAGTATGTATCTTGCGTTTCAAAAATGGAATGGATTAAGTCCTATGGAATTTGTAGGGTTAAATAACTTTAAAATTGTTTTAATGGACCCGCTTTTTTGGAAATCTTTATATAACACAATCATCATTGGCTTAATGGGGACTGCTCCTCAATTAGTAGTTGGGATTATCCTTGCGTTCTTACTAAATCTATCGTTTCTCCGCTTTAGAAATTTCTTCAGAGTTACGATCTTCATGCCATACATTACGTCAATGGTAGCAGTGGCCCTCATTTTTAGTGTGTTGTTTAGTAATCACGAATCTTCACTAGCTAATTATGTACTAGGTGTTTTTGGTTTTGATCCAGTTAACTGGGGAGCTTCTGAATGGGGTACAAAAATTGCGATATCTGTCATGGTCTTTTGGAGGTGGGTTGGCTATAACACCATCATCTACCTGGCTGGTCTACAAAGTATTTCAAACGATCTTTATGAAGCTGCAACAATTGATGGAGCGAATAAGTTTCAACAATTACTCTATATTACAATGCCAATGTTAAAACCATTTATTATTTTAACCGTCTTTTTCTCAACAGTTGGGGCATTGCAATTGTTTGCTGAACCTACAGTATTCCTTGGGGCATCAGCGTTTACAAGAGATGAAGCAATGACGGTTGTTATGTATCTGTATCGTGATGCATTTAAATTACAGTCATTTGGTACAGCATCTGCAACAGCGATCATTTTACTATTTATTATCATCATCTTCTCTGCACTTAATACGTTCTTAACATCTGGTGTAGGTCGAAAAAAGGGGGAGGCTAAATAATGGGTGATGCAGCTGGTACAAAAAAGTTTTCAATAGGTAGAATCGCTATTTATGCCTTTTTAACTTTAGCTTCCTTGTTTTCCCTATTCCCTTTTTATTGGATGTTTGTTATGGCAACACGACCAAGTGCTGCTTATAACTCGATTCCACCAACCATTACACCAGGTAATCTCTTAGTGGAGAACTTTCAAAAGGTGTTAGGGGCAATTGACTTCTTTCAAGCGATGCTAAATACGCTGATTCTTTGTACATCCGTAACAATTGTGGTGTTAATCATCAGCTCATTAGCAGGATTTGCCTTTGCGAAGTTTAAATTCCCAGGGAAGAATGCATTCTTTGTGGCTATTTTATTAACAATGGTAATCCCTCCACAATTGGGGTTGATCCCTCAGTACTATTTAATATCTAAAGCGGGTCTTTTAGATACGTTGCAAGGGGTCGCGATCTTATTCTTCTTGAATCCATTAGGAATTTTCTTAATGAGACAATATATTAGTAATTCAGTTCCAGATGAACTAATTGAGGCAGCGAAGCTAGATGGATGTTCTAACTTTAGAATTTATCGAAGCATTGTTTTACCGATCATTCTTCCGGCGTTTGCGACATTAGGAATTATCGTCTTCACAGCTGTTTGGGGAGAATTCTTATGGCAGTTTACTATTTTAAGAGATCCAGAAATGTATACGATTCAAGTGGCATTAGCTACTTTAAGTAACACGTTTAATGTGGACTTTGGTATGATTCTATCCGGAGTATTCTGGGCAACAGTACCGTTATTAATTATCTTCCTTCTGTTTAACAGACTCTTTATCTCAAGTATTACAGATGGTGCAGTTAAATAAAGAAGCCTTTTACTACTTCCTTTTATGCCAAAAGACTAAATTGTCTTATACTTGAATTCATAGTAATCTAAACAATAAATAAATCATTCATTATGAAGGCGAAAATAGAGGGAATGGCGATGAATTTAACAATTAAAGATATTGCGAAAATGGCTGGAGTATCTCCGGGGACTGTATCAAAAATTATAAATAATTATGGTGGCATAAGTGATAAAACAAAGAAAAAGGTACTAGATATCATTCAAGATACGGGCTATCAGCCCACCTTTTCCGCAAAAGCACTTGCGACCAAAAAATCAAATCTAATTGGGTTGATTTATGCTGGGAAAGTAAATGTCGATTTTACACATCCTTTCTTCAATGAAGTTGTGACGTCGTTTAAAAAAACAATAGGCATGCTAGGATATGACATTATTATGTTTTCGAATGAACAGTTTTATAAAGATAATGGAAGTTATTTAGCGAGATGTCGACATTTTCATGTGGATGGTTGTGTCATTATAGCGGGTGAGGAAATAGAAGAAGCCATCTATGAGTTAGTTCGAGAAGACATACCATGTATGGGAATTGACCTTGAACTGAATGGCCCTAGATCAAGCTTTGTCATGAGTGATAATGTGAACTTATCCCGAAAGGTCATTCAGCACTTTTATTTACATGGTATAAGGGATATTGGATTTATTGGTGGAAACGAAGACAATACCATTACGAAGTTTCGTGAAAAAGGGACAAGAGAGACGATGGAGCAGCTAGGTCTTACCATTAATGAGGATTGGTTCCAAAATGGTG
Organism: Bacillus weihaiensis; assembly: GCF_001889165.1. Taxonomy (GTDB): domain Bacteria; phylum Bacillota; class Bacilli; order Bacillales; family Bacillaceae; genus Metabacillus; species Metabacillus weihaiensis. Next base: position 111,116 of record NZ_CP016020.1, read on the forward strand.
ACTTCCAAGAAAAAAGTGGATATCAAGCAATGAATAAAATATTAGAATCTAAGAATCATCCACGGGCTGTATTCGCTGCGTCAGATATGATGGCTTTTGGAGCAATTAATGCTATTAGAGAAAAAGGCTTGAGAGTGCCGGAAGATATCTCTGTTATTGGTTGTGATGATATTGATGCGTGTAGGCACAGTAGTCCAAGGCTTACAACGGTGAGACAGGATAAAGAAAGGCTTGGAAAGCTTGCAGCATATATGTTAAATGATTTAATTAATGGAAAGTCGGAGCTAAAACCTGTTTTCATTGACTCAGAATTAGTCATTAGAGAGTCTTGTAAACAATAAAAAAGTAGGTGGAGGTACAACATGGCAATTATACAATTTCCAAAAGATATGAGATGGGGAGCAGCTACGGCTTCTTACCAAATTGAAGGAGCAGCAAATGAAGATGGAAGAGGCCTTTCCATTTGGGATACTTTTTCCAAAACACCTGGTAAAGTATTAAATGGTGATAACGGTGATGTAGCGTGTGATAGCTATCATCGCTATGAAGAGGATATTGCTTTAATGAAGGAACTAGGTATCGATATTTATCGCTTCTCTATTGCATGGCCACGTATTTTTCCAAACGGTACGGGAGAAATCAATAAAAAAGGAATTCAATTCTATCATGATTTTGTCGATGCCTTACTTGCAAACGGAATCGAACCTATGTGTACACTGTATCACTGGGATCTGCCACAAGCTCTTCAAGATAAAGGTGGCTGGGAAAACCGTGAAACAGTCGATGCGTTTGCTGATTATGCAGAGCTGATGTTTAAAGAGTTTAACGGTAAAATTAAAAAATGGATTACAATTAATGAACCATGGTGTGTGTCGTATCTATCAAACTACATTGGGTTACATGCACCAGGATTTCAAAACTTACAAGTAGCAACAACGGTTTCCCATCACCTCTTGTTAGCGCATGGTAAAGCAGTAACTCGCTTGAGAGAAGGAGGATACGAAGGTGAAATTGGGTATGCTCCTAACACAGAATGGAACGAACCGTTTAGCAACAAGCAAGAAGATATCGACGCTTGTAATCGAGCGACTGGCTGGTTCATTGAGTGGTTCTTCGATCCTGTATTCAAAGGAAGCTATCCACAATTTATGGTCGAATGGTTCGAGAAAAAAGGTGTAACAGTTCCAATTCAAGAAGGCGACATGGCCATCATTAATCAGGAAATTGATTTTGTTGGCATTAACTATTACACAGGAAGTGTTACTAGATATAAAGAGAATGAAGGATTACTAGACGGTGAAAAAGTAGATATTGGCTATGAAAAAACAGACTTTGATTGGAATATCTACCCTGAAGGCTTTTATAAAGTGTTAACAAAAATCAATGAACAATACGGCTCAGTACCAATCTATATTACTGAAAATGGCGCATGTTATAATGATGGCGTTGAAAATGGTAGAGTCAAGGATGTAAGACGTATCGAGTATTTGAAACAGCACTTAACATCATTACAACGTGCAATTGATAGTGGAGTGAATATAAAGGGTTACCTTACTTGGTCTCTATTAGATAACTTTGAATGGGCCGAAGGCTACGATAAACGATTTGGTATCATCCATGTTGATTTCCACACATTAGAAAGAACGAAGAAGGATAGTTACTATTGGTATAAGCAAACAATTAAAAACGGCTTCTTTGATATGTATTATTGATAGTTTAACCCCCCTTTTGGAAACCGATTTCGTTCATGAGGGGGGTTTTTACTAAGTTGGTAGAGAAAAAGCGAAGAAGGCAGATGGCTCTGGGGATGGGGGAACTAGATGAAGAAGCTCTTACATACATTTGTAAAGAAGCAGAAAAATAGAAGGAACATTGGGGAAACAGATAAAAACTTACGATTACAAGTAACTGTAGGTAGAAAGATATTCATTGTATTTGCTATCATTTTTTTCTTAATTGCAACTCTAAGCGTTTCTACTATTACGGGATTAAACACGATAAACAAGAAATCTAGTGAAGTAGAGGAAGATTGGCTTCCATCAGTAGAAAGAATAGGTGAGATGAGATACCTGGTAGAACAGGTTGCTGCATTTCAATTGTTCTATGCAAATGCCGAAACAATTGGGGAATTGAACCAATTTGATGGGCGCTTTGATACGATTTTTAGTAGATTAAGTGAAATATTTGAAGAATTTGAGCAAACCATTTCGAGTAAACAAGAAGAAGAGATTTATAACGGCTTCCGGGCGGAATGGGATAAATATCTTGTCGTTCATGAAGAAGTTCTTTCTCTAGCAAGAGCTAATCAAGACGATGAAGCGAGTGAAATTATTAAACAATCTCGTCAACAAATAGAAATTATTGAAAGTTACCTAACCGATTTAGTTGAATTGAACCAATTATTAGCGGGGCAAGCGGCAGAAGAAAGAGAGACTGTATCAACATACGTGCTAGTAATTATTGTTGTATTAATTATCATTGTTTTAGTGGTTTCAATCATTATGGGGATCCTTCTCTCAAGAAGTATATCAAGACCATTGTCACAAATGTCAATGAGTGTGAAGCAGGTAGCGCAGGGGAATTTAATGGTCGAACCTATTTCAATTAAAAATAGGGATGAAATCGGTAAGCTGGCTACTGATTTTAATAAGATGACAGATAATTTGAAAAAGCTAATTGTGGAAGTAATGAAAAACTCTGAGAGCGTAGCAGCTACATCTGAGGAGCTGTCCACTAGTGCTGAACAAACGCAACAAGGCAATATGTCCATTTCAACTGCTATGAAGGAAGTAGCTGGTGGGGCTGAAAACCAAGTGACACGTGCGTCTGAGGCAAACCGTGTCATTCAAGAAATTTCAACAGGTATGACACAAGCAGCGTATTCTATACAAGCCGTTTCTGATCTTACAATCGCAACAAATGAGAAAGCCACAACTGGACAAGGTATTGTTTCGCAAACGGTTGTGCAAATGAAAGATGTGCAGCAAAAAGTTCAACTTACCTCTCATGCGATGAACACATTAAGTAATAAATCGAACCAAATTGGTCAAATTCTTTCTCTCATCACCAATGTGGCTGAACAAACAAATTTATTGGCATTAAATGCAGCTATTGAAGCAGCAAGAGCAGGTGAACATGGTAAAGGATTTGCCGTTGTAGCAAATGAAGTAAGGAAGCTTGCTGAACAATCAGGACAAGCAGCTGATGAAATTAAAAAAGTGATAGACGAAATGCAAAAGGAGGTTGAACATGCTCTAAAGTCTATGACAGCTGGGATCAATGCTGTGAATGAAGGGATTCTAATGGTCAATAAAACGGGTAATTCGTTTGAAAAGATTGTTGAAATGGTTGCCGATGTTTCCTCACAATCACAGGAAGTATCAGCGATTGTGGAGCAAGTAAATGCCAGTACGAAAAGTATGGTTGATTTAATAGAGGATATTGCGAATATATCTGTTTTTTCAGCAGGAAATACTGAAGAAGTAGCTGCATCGGTTGAACAGCAGAACATTATTATGACAACAGTTACTTCGTCTTCTGAGGAATTAAGTCAAAAGGCACTGGCATTACAAGAGTTAGTGAAAAGATTTAGAGTATAACTTACTTTTACAGAACTACCCGATAGATGGATATGTGAAATAACCAAAGGTAAGTGACCATTGGAAGGCTTGTAGATTCATATGAATTGCTACAAGCCTTCCAATAGGTTTTTTTAAAAAGAACTTATACAATTCAATTCTATCTTTAATTCCGTTTAAAGAAATGCCTTCGATTTAATTCCCTCAGAAAGAAAGGCTTCTCTTAGATTCTTCGCAAAATGAAGAGCCTCTGGACGATCTCCATGTATGCAAATCGTTTCTGCCTTAACTGCTACATCACTTCCTTGGATGGAACGTACCTTGCCTTCCTTAATCATGCGGATAACCTGTGAAACAGAATCTTCGAATGTGTGAATAAGTGCATTCGTGTGAGTTCGTGGTGTTAAGGTACCATCCTCTTGATAGGTACGGTCGGAGAATACTTCATTCGCTGTTTTTAGCCCGATTCTTTCACCTGCTTTAACCAATTCACTCCCGGCCAGACCAAATAAAATGAGTTGTGGATCGACATGATAAACAGCTTCAGCTATTGCTTCAGATAAAGCTCTATTCATAACAGCCATATTATATAAAGCTCCATGTGGTTTAACGTGTTGCATTCTTTCTCCCTCTGCTTTTATAAAGCCGGAAAGTGCCCCGATTTGATAAACAACAATGTCATAAGCTTCCTGTGGTGTTATTGTCATGTGACGACGACCAAATCCTACTAAGTCAGGAAGACCTGGATGAGCACCGATTCTTACCTTATTTTTTAGGGCTAGTTGGACAGTTTTCTTCATCACTGAAGGATCTCCAGCATGAAACCCACAAGCAATATTAGCTGAGGTAATGAAAGGAAGGATTTCTTCATCCTGTCCAATAGTATATTCGCCAAAGCTTTCCCCTAAATCACAATTTAGATCAATTTGATACATAACATTCTACCCCCTATGTTACCTCTCGGTGAAGCTATAGTTGTCATTATTGTAACATGAGTACCGTACATGAAAAGAAAGCCTTCACAAAGGGAATGAATCGTCATCATATTTTGGTTGTTGTTTAAGTGATCTGAATTTATAGTAGCGCTACGTTCTCTAATTAAATTCTTATGTTGCTAATAGGGACTTATTTTTCGGGAATATTCATCTAGTTGCCTTCCTCTCATAAAATGATCCTTAGAGCCTCAAGGCTTTCAAGATGTAAAAAAAGGAATGCCTCCCTAAAATGTCGAAATAAGTAAGCACCACGCAAACTTATGTGCGAGACTCCTGCGGGAGGAGGCTCACCGCCCGCCCCGCGAAAAAGGGAGCAACTGGAGCGGAATTCAACCAGACTGGACACTTAATAAATAGACCAAAGCTAAAAGGAATCTAAATTCTATAGATCCATATTTCATTAAAACAAGCAAGTGTGAAATTGATTCAATTAGGAACTTGTTTTTTTTTGAGATATTCGGTTTAAAAATCTGAGTTCTTATCTAAGAGATGATTGCCTTTAAATAGGTTCTTTAAACGAAAACTGCTTAAGGTTGAATGGAGCGGAAGTGCGAGACTCCTGCGGGAGGAGGCTCACCGCCCGCCCCGCGAAAAAGGGAGCAACTGGAGAGGAATTCAAGCAGACCGAACACTTAATAAATAGCCATAAGTTAAAAGGAATCTAAATTCTATAGATCCGTATTTCTTTTAAAATAAGCAAGTGTGAAATTGATTCAATTAGGAACTTGTTTTTTTTTAGATATTCGGTTTAAAAATCTGAGTTCTTATCTAAGAGATGGTTGCCTTTAAATAGGTTCTTTAAACGAAAACTGCTTAAGGTTGAATGGAGCGGAAGTGCGAGACTCCTGCGGGAGGAGTGGGACAGGTGAGACCCCACAGGCGTTTACGCCGAGGAGGCTCACCGCCCGCCCCGCGGAAAGGGAGCAACTGGAGCGGAATTCAACCAAAGCGAACACTTAATAAATAGCCAAAAGTTAAAAGGTCTAAATTCTATAGATTCATATTTCTTTAAAATAAGCATGTACAAATGGGAAGGGATGAATAGTAGGTGACAAAGGGTAAGTGGGAAAATCAAACAAATGGAAAGATTGAATCTTTAGGCGATTCTGCCATAGTTATACGGTTTGGAACTAAAATTGAGTATGAAGTACATCGAAAAGTTCAAGCGGTAGTCGATTATTTACAACATAACAGTTTTCAGGGATTCATTGAATGTATCCCAGCTTATACAAGTGTGACCATATTATATAATCCGCTACAAGTGTGGAATAGTGCCACTAATAAGGAAAGGCAAACGAAAACTCCATCTAAGATCGTTCGCTCCATTGTCGAAGATTTCCTCATGAACGTAAGGGAAGAAAAGAGAGCCAAACATCGAGTTGTTGAGATTCCCGTTTGCTATGGTGGTGAGTGTGGGCCGGATTTAGATTATGTTGCTAAAGTCAATCATCTATCAAAGGATGAAGTAATTAGCCTTCATTCTACTACAGAATATCTTGTTTATATGCTTGGCTTCTCCCCCGGATTTCCTTTTTTAGGAGGAATGGCAGAGGAGCTTGCAACTCCTAGACGTCACTCTCCCCGCACATCCATACCAGCCGGTTCTGTTGGAATAGCTGGCGGGCAAACAGGTATCTATCCTATATCTACACCTGGGGGCTGGCGACTTATTGGACAGACGCCACTCCAACTTTTTCTACCTGAAAACGAACCACCAAGCTTGTTAGCGGCTGGGGATATTGTGAAGTTTTATTCCATTTCCTATGACGAATTTATGGAGTACAAGGGGGGAGGTTTATGAGTATAAAGATTATACGTCCGGGATTATTCACAACGATTCAAGATTTAGGAAGATACGGATATCAAAAATTCGGTGTTATTGCTAGTGGAGCAATGGATACCTATTCCTTAAGGGTCGCAAATATATTGGTTGGTAATCACGAAGGAGAAGCCGCTATAGAAATGACACTAAATGGACCTAAGCTTCTTTTTGAACAAGATCAGCTTATTGCCATTACTGGTGGAGATTTAACACCTACCATTGATGGAAAGGCCGTTCCATTATGGCGTCCAGTTTATGTGGAAAAAGGGAGTGAACTAAAATTCGGAGCTCCAAAAATCGGATGTCGTGCTTACCTTGCTGTGGCTGGTGGTATGGCTGTTGAAGAAGTGATGAAGAGTAAAAGTACGTATACAAGGGCTGGAATAGGTGGGTATGAGGGTCGTGCTCTGCAAGCAGGTGATGTTGTAGCAACAAATCCCACCTCTCACCACGTTCGTCTTTTCATGAATAAACTAAAAAACAAGCAACCCTCATTACCATTTCAATCAACGAACTGGTTTGTAAATTGGAATGAATTTCTCCCCCTTTCAAGGAAAAATTTCATTCGCACTTTACCAGGAGCGCAATTTCACCAATTCACAACTCAAAGTAAAAATAAATTTTTCACAGAAGGATTTAAAGTGTTACCTCAATCTGATCGAATGGGGTATAAATTGTCAGGACCTACACTTAAATTAAAGGGAAAAGTAGAGATGCTTTCAGAGGCTGTTGTTCATGGTACAATTCAAATTCCGCCTGATGGTCAGCCAATTATCCTCCTTGCAGACCGTCAAACAACAGGGGGATATCCAAAGCTTGCTCAAATTGCCTCTGTAGATTTATCTCTTGTAGCCCAAATAAAGCCCGGGGAACAAATTCAATTTACTGATATAACAATAGAGGATGCTGAACATTTATATCTTGAACGGGAGGAACGATTTAAGCAATTAGTAGGGAGTATACACTATTCATTAAGGGAGCAAATTTTATAGATTTAAATAGGAGTCTGAATGTAGGTGAACACTAAGAATGAACGTCCATAACATTCATTCTTAGTGTTCATGTTCATACTATATAATGGGATACTACTACTCTTCTTCGTTATATTCACCTAGCATTTCTTTCATTGTAAAGGTTAGTGCATAATAAACATATAAAGCTGTCATTAATGCTGGGTAACCGTACCGTTCTCCATCCTCACCGGGAATAAGCGGCTGCCTTAATTTTGAGTCGATATGTAAGTCTGTAATGGAATAAAGATGCTCTGCTCCTTCATCCTTAACATTAGCAGACACTCCGACAGTTTGAATCCTTTCCTCTGCAAGTTTTTTTGCTAACGAAATGGCCTCTGAATCCGTTGAACGATACGTGAAAAGAAGAACTCGATCCTCAAAGGAAGGTCGTTTCATTTGGCCTTTATCATCAAGTAATGCTTCAACACGAAGTAATGGCTCTGAGCTATTTTTAGCCTCAAGTAAAACACCTTGTAATTCTTTATGACCATGTATATATAATATCCCTTCACCAATTAACGCTTGGGCAAGTAAACGTGCGCTATCTTCAATCGCTTCCTCTTCTTGTTCTAGAATGCGATTAAAATGACCAGCTACTTGGGTAGTGAAAATTTTCATCATGATGTCATCCGTCTCCTTTATGTCTAATGTATAAAATATTATATCGAAAAGCATCTAGATACTCAAAGCCAATACATGTGCGCTGTTTTTTTGTGGTAAACTGTAAGAAAGCGTTTATTTCCAGGAAATAAGAAGATCGAAAAGGTCTAGGAAGTTTTAGTATCTTGCTCCGGGGGCCCAGCATATTCCTTATAATTTGACAAGTTTAAGCAGAAATTGTCGATAAAAGAAAAAGAGAACATGCAGGAAAATAGAAGGATGAGAAGAAATTATAGTTTATGAATAAATCTGTCTTTCAAGTTTTGATTGGATATAAACAACTATGAGTGAATAGTAGTAGTTGGTTCTAATGACTGTTAACAATGGGTTATGTTCTAAATATAATAGTTGGCTACTACAGATAACGTGTTCGACTGAAAAAGGCTTAAGTAGAGTATTAGAACAATCATTTGATTCGCTCATTATCGTAAAACAGCAGGTTATAAAAGACAAAAAAAGAGAATCCGAGGTGTAATGATGGAAAAAGAAAAGATTTTAATCGTTGACGACCAGTATGGGATCCGAATTTTACTTAATGAAGTGTTCCACAAGGAAGGTTACAGAACGTTTCAAGCAGCAAATGGCTATCAAGCACTTGAAATTGTAGAACAGCATTCTCCGGACTTAGTTCTATTAGATATGAAAATACCGGGTATGGATGGAATTGAAATTTTAAAAAGAATGAAGGTAAAAGATGCTGATATCCGAGTCATTATTATGACAGCCTATGGTGAATTAGATATGATTCAAGAGGCGAAGGATCTAGGAGCATTAACTCACTTTGCAAAGCCGTTTGATATTGATGAAATTCGCGCAGCAGTTCGTAAGTATTTACCACTTAAAGCCAACTAATAATCTTGTAACATTATATTACCCAAATATCAGCTGAATTGTTGCCGTTTTGCAGATATATTGGTATGCTAGTACATATGAAAAGTGATCATGCGGACTCTACATATTCGTATAAATTCTGGTCAAGCTAGGTATGATATACTTTTCTTATCTAGAAAAATAAGGTTTCTTAGGAGGATTTTCGACATGCCTTTAGTTTCAATGACAGAAATGCTAAATAAAGCAAAAGACAACGGCTATGCTGTTGGGCAATTTAATCTAAACAACCTTGAGTTTACTCAAGCAATCCTACAAGCGGCACAAGAAGAGAAGTCACCAGTTATTCTTGGTGTATCTGAAGGGGCAGCTCGTTACATGGGCGGATTCAAAACGGTTGTAAAAATGGTAGAAGGTCTTCTTGAAGACTACAGCATTACTGTACCTGTAGCGATTCACCTTGACCATGGTTCAAGCTTCGACAAATGTAAAGAAGCAATTGATGCTGGATTTACATCTGTAATGATCGATGCTTCACACCACCCATTCGAAGAGAATATTGAAACAACTTCTAAAGTTGTTGAGTATGCTCACTCAAAAGGTGTTTCTGTAGAAGCTGAACTTGGAACTGTTGGTGGCCAAGAAGATGACGTTATCGCTGAGGGCGTTATCTATGCTGATCCAAAAGAGTGTGATGAGTTAGTTAAACGTACTGGTATTGACTGTTTAGCTCCTGCACTTGGTTCAGTTCACGGACCATACAAAGGTGAGCCAAACTTAGGGTTCGCTGAAATGGAAGAAATTGCAAACTTAACTGGTATGCCATTAGTACTTCACGGAGGAACTGGAATCCCAACTAAGGATATCCAAAAAGCTGTTTCTTTCGGAACTGCGAAAATCAACGTAAACACTGAAAACCAAATTGCATCTGCAAAGGTTGTTCGTCAAGTGTTAGCTGATAAGCCTGAAGAGTACGATCCACGTAAATACTTAGGACCAGCTCGTGACGCAATTAAAGAAACTGTAATCGGCAAAATGCGCGAATTCGGTTCTTCTAACCAAGCATAATCTATTAAAGAATATGTACCACCTTACGTAAAGGTGGTACATATTCGACAAAATAAGTAAGCGCTATCAAAGAAATGTCGATTTTTCTGTAATATCCTTTACCTAGCGGGCTAGAATATGACGAAAGAGAACGGACTGGCATTTGCTTGTCCGTTTTCAACTCATTCATAAAAACGTTATCCAAATAAAGTTTAAGTATATACACCTATTAATTTTAGTCTATTTTTAAAAAAGTGGAGCTTACAAAGGCATTATAAGGATAGTTTCCACAGTTACTACCTCATTTTAGATCCTAACTCACATATAGAGACTAAGACAGTCTCCCATACTTTTGTATCTTATTGGTCTAGGGCTGCTTTAGGGAACCAAAGTCAGACACTTTTTTTCTTTACTTGTTGCTTTTTAAACGTATTGCAAATGAGATTTAGATGTATGGGAATCGATTCCTGAGTCGTTGTGTAGAAATGAATGATCTCTTCGATATGTTTAAAAAGAAACAAAGCTAGAGATGTTTAAACAAATTGGTGAAATCGTGACGAAAAGATTGTTGTCCTACTCAATAGATGGTTTAATAAGAAGGAGGATATAGACAAGTTGTTTTTATTGAAATAACTAGACAATCAAGCAGAGATACCAATGGATAGTCTTCTACTATCTGGTAAAGTGTTTGCTTAGAGTCTTTATCGAACGTGAAGTAAACGAAGACTCTTTTCGAACGTTTGCTATCCTAATAAAAGCTTCAAAAAACAAAGTCATTATCCACATGATATTTTTTTGGTAGGCAAGAAGAAAGGAATCTCTTCCTAATCAAATAGAAGAACCTTGTACCAAAGGGGAAAATCCGACAATTGGATTTTTTAAGGAAGCAACAATCTATAGGAAAAAGACTTTATTAAGAAACTATTCTTTTTAGCGTTGAGCGTAAAAAGAAATAATATCTTCTAAAGATATGTATTTCCTCTTGCATTAAAGGAAATAAAAGAAATAAATAGCTCGTTTGATTTCTAATCTACATTTACACTATTTGTTGACAAAGAAATGTTTTTTTTCGGAAAACATGATGGCTCAGATTAGAAGCGTGTTTCGTATGAACCAAGTACAGATCATCTGCGAAATATCCGCACTCCTCACCCCATGTTCTTTCCGTAAAGTCAACTTCATTAGAAGGGAGACGACCATGGAAAAGTTAAAAATAGCTGGTGGAGATTTATTACAGGGTACTGTATCAATAAGTGGAGCGAAAAACAGTGCAGTAGCACTTATTCCTGCAACAATATTGGCTAAATCTCCTGTTACAATTGAAGGATTACCAAACATATCTGATGTAAATATATTAGGTGATTTGCTCGAAGAAATTGGTGGTAAAGTTGAACTGACAAACAACGAGATGGTTGTCGATCCATCTGAAATGATTTCTATGCCATTACCAAATGGTAAGGTGAAGAAGCTAAGAGCCTCTTATTATTTAATGGGGGCGATGCTAGGTCGATTTAAAAAAGCAGTGATTGGACTTCCTGGTGGATGTCACCTTGGACCACGACCTATCGATCAGCATATTAAAGGATTTGAAGCCCTCGGTGCAAAAGTAACAAATGAACAAGGTGCAATCTATTTAAGAGCTGATGAGTTAAAGGGTGCACGTATTTATTTAGATGTTGTGAGTGTTGGTGCGACAATTAATATTATGCTTGCTGCTGTGTTAGCGAAAGGTCGTACTATTATTGAAAATGCAGCAAAAGAGCCTGAAATTATCGATGTTGCTACATTGCTATCTAGTATGGGTGCGAAAATTAAAGGTGCTGGTACAGATGTGATTAGAATTGACGGAGTAGAAGAGCTGCATGGCTGCCGTCACTCTATTATTCCTGATCGTATTGAAGCGGGTACTTATATGATCATTGGTGCTGCGATGGGGAGAGAGGTTATGATTGATAATGTTATTCCTCTTCATCTTGAATCTCTTATTGCTAAGCTAAGAGAGATGGGCATGCACATTGAAACAAGTAATGATCAAATCTTACTTGTAGGTGGCCAAAAGGAACTAAAAGCGGTAGATATTAAAACACTAGTATACCCAGGTTTTCCTACAGATCTTCAACAACCTTTTACTTCTTTCCTAACGAAAGCAACAGGAACGAGTGTTGTAACAGATACAATCTATTCTGCGCGTTTTAAACATATTGATGAACTTCGTAGAATGGGTGCAACCATCAAAGTCGAAGGCAGATCTGCAATTGTTACAGGTCCGACGACACTGCAGGGTGCGAAGGTAAAGGCAAGTGATTTACGTGCAGGTGCTGCTTTGGTGTGTGCAGGCTTAATGGCAGAGGGTGTTACAGAAATAACAGGTTTAGAACATATTGATCGTGGCTATAGTCAATTAGAAGAAAAACTAACAGGCTTGGGAGCGACAATTTGGCGCGAGAAAATGACAGAAAAAGAAATAGAGCAACTTCAAAGCTCTTAAGCACGTAATATAGAAAGGTTTAAATGACCGGAAGAAGACCGGTAGAGCCTCTACTTGGTCATTTATGAATTTGCCACCAGCCTCAATTTCCTTTGTTAAATGAGAGGCTGGGGTAATCTTTGGATGGTCGAAATGTTTCACTACTTTCCTTAAGAGGTTATGAATGTTAACACATGATTTTGTTGTTATCAAAAAAATAGTACAGTAGAATTGATAACGCAAACAAAATGAATGAAATTCCTTCAGTAATAACCTCAAACTTCTACTAATTTTCCAAAAAAGATTGATTAAATATGTGAAATAGGGTAAAAATAAAGAGTGCTGCATTGAACGAATATCTACAAAAACTACTTCAAGCTCACCTTCATTTTCCTTCTCTATCCTAAAGGACTAGTTTACTCTTCATTAGATCAAGCGTAAGAGTTTATCTTCAACATGTGCCAACTAGACATTTTCTCATATGTGAAGTCGATAGACAGGAAATTACTTATTCTAAAATTGAAAAAAAAAAAGAGTGGTGTTTTTATGAGTCAGGTTTCAATTTCTTCATTAGAGCATTTGAAATTGAAAGAACTTTATGAGCTTGCACGTCAATACAAGGTTTCTTATTATAGCAAGCTAACAAAAAAAGAATTAATTTTCGCGATCTTAAAAGCGAATGCCGAACAAGAGGATTTATTGTTCATGGAAGGTGTACTAGAAATCATTCAGTCAGAAGGCTTTGGTTTCTTAAGACCAATTAACTATTCTCCAAGCTCTGAAGATATCTATATCTCAGCATCCCAAATTCGTCGTTTTGATTTACGTAATGGGGATAAAGTTTCTGGTAAGGTACGCCCACCAAAGGAAAATGAACGTTACTATGGTTTGCTTCATGTTGAAGCTGTAAATGGAGAAGATCCAGAAACAGCTAAAGAACGTGTACACTTCCCAGCATTAACTCCACTTTATCCAGATAGACAAATCTTTTTAGAAACACAATCAAATAATTTGTCCACTAGAATTATGGATTTAATAGCACCTGTTGGATTTGGTCAGCGTGGTCTGATTGTTGCGCCACCGAAAGCAGGAAAAACCATGCTGTTAAAGGAAATTGCAAACAGCATCACAACAAATAATCCAGAAGCTGAATTAATCGTCCTACTTATTGATGAAAGACCTGAGGAAGTGACGGATATTGAACGTTCTGTCGCTGGTGACGTTGTAAGCTCTACTTTTGATGAGGTACCAGAAAATCATATTAAAGTAGCAGAGCTTGTTCTTGAACGTGCAATGCGCCTTGTAGAGCATAAGAAAGATGTTATTATCTTAATGGATAGTATTACACGTTTAGCTCGTGCGTATAACTTAGTCATTCCGCCAAGTGGTCGTACGTTATCAGGTGGTATTGATCCAGCTGCTTTCCACCGTCCAAAACGATTCTTCGGTGCGGCTCGTAACATTGAAGAGGGTGGTAGCTTAACAATCCTTGCGACTGCATTGGTTGATACTGGCTCTCGTATGGACGATGTTATATATGAGGAATTCAAAGGAACAGGTAACATGGAGCTTCATCTAGACCGATCACTAGCTGAAAAACGTATCTTCCCTGCAATTGATATTCGTCGTTCAGGAACACGTAAAGAAGAGCTGTTAATTCCGAAAGATCATTTAGAGAAACTATGGGCAATTCGTAAATCTATGACGGATACACCTGACTTTGTTGAAAAATTCTTTAGAAAATTACGTCAGTCTAAATCAAATGAAGAATTCTTTAGCAACCTAGACGCTGAAATGAAAGCTGCACGAAATCGCTAAAAGAGGGACTGAACGTGAAATAGAAGAATAAGGCTTAGACCAAGAGGAATTAGTGATTATCCAAGATTTTCTTCTAAAGTAACTGAAGTTCAGCTTGCAATAAAACTTAGCACTTGTTATAATTTCATCATGTGCTTTTCTAGATATGATTTGTCAATCGGACGAGTCATACTAGATATATAACTCTGTCTCGAATGATTCAGGGCGGAAGGAGATGAAAAGAATGAAATCAGGAATTCATCCAAACTTTAATAAGGTTATGGTGAAATGTGCTTGCGGTAACGAATTCGAAACTGGAACTACGAATAAAGAGATCCGTGTTGAGGTTTGTTCTGAGTGCCATCCATTCTACACAGGACGTCAAAAATTTGCGGATGCAGGTGGACGTGTAGATAAATTTAACAAAAAATACGGCATTAAATAATTGTCATAAACACGTTTTTTTACAAACAGGCAAGACGAAACTGCGCTTGCCTGTTTTTTCACGCCAACTTTTGGTCTTTTTCATTAAAAAGTTGGCAATCCTACATATATTGGTAGGTTTCCTTATTAAATAAATATACTCAATAAATCATGGAATCCATGCGTTCGGCATGTTGAGATAGAAAGATAAATGTACCAGATAGGTATGGTCTATCGACTCGGAACTACGAAAAACGAAGGGAGAGACCGTTAGATGTATGTAATGAAACAAAGTGGGTGGCTTGAGGTTATTTGCGGAAGTATGTTCTCTGGTAAATCAGAGGAGCTCATTCGCAGAGTTCGTCGTTCACAATTTGCAAAGCAGGAAGTGAAGGTGTTCAAGCCTGCGATTGATAATCGATATAGTGAAGAAGAGGTCGTATCCCACAATGGAACAGCGATCATCTGTAAGCCGGTTGCTTCCTCCACAGACATATTAGAATACATTTCAGAAAAAACAGATGTTATTGCGGTCGATGAAGTTCAATTCTTTGATGAGAAAATTGTGGACATCCTGTCACTTTTGGCAAATCAAGGATACCGTGTGATTGCAGCTGGTCTAGATCAAGATTTCCGTGGAGAGCCTTTTAGTGTTGTCCCTAAGTTGATGGCTATTGCAGAATCTGTTACAAAACTACAGGCGGTGTGTTCCGTATGTGGTTCACCAGCAAGTCGTACTCAACGTCTTATTAATGGAAAGCCTGCATCTTATGATGATCCTATCATATTAGTAGGAGCTTCAGAGTCCTACGAACCAAGATGTAGACACCATCATGAGGTACCGGGAACGCCTGTTATTCAGCTGAATAAAGAGAATAGTACAGCTAATTCTTAAATAAAAAGAAACCTATGTCGACTGAGGACATAGGTTTTTTGCTATAGAAGCCGTGTCTGATTTGGATTATGTCGAAAAATAAATAAAACAAGATATTTCGTTAATAAATCATGCGAAAGCGAAAATAAAGCTGGTAATTGAGTCGATTTCATAGATCTCAGTCAAATGGTCACAAGACTTTACGCCGCTATACTGTCCCAGCTCGAGGCTCTCAAATGGTAGAATGGAGCAAAAGTGCGAGTGAGACCCCACAGGCGTTTACGCCAAGGAGGCTTAAACGCCCATCCCGCTAAAAAGCGAGCAACTGGAGCGAAATTCAACCAGACCGGACACTTAATTAATAGTCTCATTTTTAAGAAATTAGCTCTGTGTTTTTTAAAAATAAGCACTGATGAAATTGATCCAATTTCAAAAATAAATCCACAAAACTGAAAGTAGCCAGCCAGTCAGCCAGACTCACATTCTCACAAGACTCGTTCAAAGAACCAAAATAGTCCAAGTAAGCTAATTATACCTGAGGTGCTATACACCATTTTCATATAGTGTGTAGTGTTACTTACATATTTCATAAGTGGAATAAGAGCAAGTAACACGGCAAGCTGGCCAACCTCAACTCCCAAATTAAAAGAAAGAAGGGGGAGGACAAAGTTTTCATCTAATGTTCCTCTTAAAACCTCGGCGAAGCCAAAGCCATGGATAAGACCAAATCCCAAAGCAACGAGCCATCTCCACTTCGTCTTTTCTTTTCTAAAGTTCTCAAAAGCAATATAGACAATACTTAAAGCAATCAATGGTTCAATAATAGTAGATGGGATGGAAAGAATTTCTAATGCTGCTAGACATAGTGTGATACTATGGCCAACTGTAAAGGCAGTTATGATTTTTATGTAATCCTTTGTAGTAGCTCTCGCAAGAATAAGTGCCAAAATAAACAAAAGATGATCTATGCCTGACCATATATGCTTCATCCCTAACATCAAATAATCACCAAATCCTACTGATTTTGCAGATATGTCTGATAAATCTCTGTTTGTTGCATTTTTGTATTCAATGATATGAGTTGAGGCATCTAGCACATATTCATTACTTACATTATTGAACACGACTGTAGCAAAATTTTGGTGTTTCGGATCAACCTCGTTGAAAAAGAGGTTATAGTCTATTTTATAGGATGAAATAGAACTTATTTGAGGGTACTCTAGCTCAATGTGAAACATGTCATGATTCCAACGCTTAGTAAGTTCAATATTTTTAATAGTAGGTATTTGCTCGACATGATTTAGTTCGACATGAACTTGTTCTAAAATGAGCTTTTCGATGTCTTTTCTTGCACCCTTTATTTCATTTTCCTTCATATAGCCATCCTGATTTTCATCAATCAACAATAGACCTCCGACAAGATCTGCTAATAAGTATAAATCATAGACCATTTCCTGACCTTCTATATTTACTTCCGAATACCCTGTTGAACCAGAGTGAGCTTGTGTCTTTTCTGGAGAGAAAATAACGAGTACTAATAGGAATACTAGCCATGATTTTAGAAAGTCTCTATTCGTAAGATGTAACATATGTTGTCCCCTTTCATGCGAGTAAATTCTACAAATATTGTCGCTATTCATCATTCTATTAAACTAGTGTTAATAGTAGATGTTCTTAATGTAAAGAAATATGAATAAATGTAAATGGATGAATAGTATTCTATTATAATGTTTGGGGACTTTCGGGTTTTATTATACCTTCGTTTTTAACAAGTAAACGTCTATGGAATCACACAAAATTATCCAACGGTTTATTATAAGCATCGACTGAATATCCGAACGTTCAAAATGTTAACCTTTACAATTATCAGAAATCTTTAAAAACCTTTACACAGAATTAAACTTCTTTTTACATCTTTCGATTAGGATTGACATGATTATAGAAAATTTTAAAGGAGGATTCCATGAAAAAAGGCATGAAACAGAAGATGAAGAAGTTGTTTCTATATGTTTGTATGGTAACGATTGTTCTAGCAAACCTTCTGCCTGTTTTTTCTGTGAAGAAGGTGCAAGCAGTAGAAATCAACACTCCAGAAGAAATGACAAATACTGAAGAAGAAGTAGATACTAAGCCGGATGAAACAACAAATTCTCCGGGGGACACACAAGAAGATATGCAAGAAGAGCAAACGATACTAGAACAAAATGAGCCACAACAACAGCAAGACAGTCAAGAAGCCCCACAAACAGAAGAAGGAGAAGAAGATCCTGTCCCACAAACACAAACAAACGAAGAAGTAACGGAAGAGGACGATCAGAAAAATTCTGCTCTACTTATTACAGAAATCTCTCCAGATTCTAAAGGATCTGATTACTTTGAGTTTTTCGAAGTCTATAATAATACAAATCAATCGCTATCATTAACAGATTATGCCTTTATCTATCGTTATACAGATACGAAAAAAGACATAACATTCCAAGTACCACAGGTAACAATTGAATCACAAGAAACTCTTGTTTTTTGGCACAACAGCAATAATTTATCACTTAGTGAATTTAATCAACATTTTGGTACGAATCTTACACGTAATCAAGTAATTGAATTTAAGGATGTATTCCCGGGCTTTTCGAACAGTGGGAATCGTGCAGCTGTTTTAAAGGATAAGCAAGGTAATGAAATCGTTTCAGCTACATATTTGCCAAATGAAACGTCAAATGAAGGAAAGGTTGTTCAATATCAGTATGCGAATGGTCAATCTGCTATGAAAAAGCTTGAAGTAAAAGCAGATCCTACACCAGGGGAAATTGAGTTGGAACAAGTTCCTTCCAAGCCTGTTGAATTAGGAGCTATCCCTGCTGACCAAGAGCATCCAAGCATTACACATGAGCCCGTGCTTGAGAGTGATCCAGGTAAAGCCGTCACCATTCAAGCGAGCATTTCTGATGATCGTGCAGCAGTTCCTCAAGCTACGCTATATTACAAAAAAGCTCATGATGAAGAATATACATCGGTATCAATGATTGTGAGCTCTGACGATTGGACAAGCTATCAAGCGACCATTTCGGAGTCTAACGTACAATCAACCATGAAGTATTATATTGAAGCCTCTGATGGAACGAATAAGTGGAAAACAGAGGAGTATACACTCTTAGTCGATGAGCCAGAAGAGACATATAGTGATCAGAAACTATTGATAACTGAAATTTCTCCTAACTCTGCAGGTACTGATAACTATGAGTTTTTTGAGCTATATAATAATACAAATCAACCTTTATCTCTATCAAACTATTCATTTGTCTATCACTATACAGACGGAAGTTATGAGGATAAGGAGTTTTCCCTCCCTATAAAGGTGATAGGACCAAAGGAAACCATCGTATTCTGGTTTAATTCCCAGGATTTAAGCCTTCAGGATTTCAACACTCATTTTGGTACGAATTTAGTAAGTGAGCAGGTTGTTGAATTTAAGGATACTTTCCCTGGTTTTTCAAATGGTGGAAATCGCGCGTTATTAATTATGGACCATACAGGTAATGAAGTTGTTTCAGCTAGCTACTTAGGTGATGAAAATGACAATACAGGAAAAGGAATTCATTATCTTTTTTCTACCACAGGCTCTGTCATGGAAAAATACAAAACATTAGCTGATCCAACACCTGGTTCACTTGATAAAGCTCAAGTCCCTACTAAAGTGGTGGAAGTAGAGGAAATTCCAGAGGACACAGAAGCACCCGTGATTACACATGAACCAGTGAAAAATGTGGATAAACTTACACCGATTCAAATTACTGCTAGTGTGATAGATAATATAGTTCCTCAGCCTGAAGTGACTCTCTATTATAAAACTGTAGAGGAAAATAGCTTCACAGCTAGTAAAATGACTACAGAGGACAACAAAAGCTTTAAAGCGGAAATTCCATCTGCTAGTGTACAAGCACCTATTACGTATTATCTTGAAGCAACGGATGGAAAGAATCGTACTAGTACAGAGGAATATACGGTTCAAGTGCACGTACCGGAAGAAACATATAGTGATCAGCAGCTAATTATAACAGAAATTTCACCAAACTCAGTTGGTGGCGGAACAGATTATTATGAGTATTTTGAGCTATACAATAATACGAATCAGGAGCTATCTCTATCAAACTACTCATTTGTTTATCGTTATACAGACGGAAGTAGACCGGATGTTATGTTTACCATTCCCGCGACAACAATTAAGTCTCAAGAAACTCTTGTGTTTTGGTTTAATAATGGAGATCGTACGTTAGATCAATTTAATGAGAATTTCTCTGCTAGTTTAACAAGTGAGCAAGTAGTTGAATTTAAGGATGTTTTCCCGGGCTTTGCAAATACAGGGAATCGTGCACTTGTTATTAAAGATCATCTGAATCAAGAGGTTGTTTCAGCAAGCTATTTAGGTGATGAAAATGATAATTTAGGTGCAGTCATCCAGTATATTTTCCCTGCTTCTGGTACGGAAATGGATAAATTCAAAACCCTTGCTGCTCCTACTCCAGGTGGGATTGAACTTGTTCAAGTACCATCAAAGCCTGTGGAGATTGTAGAAATGCCAGAAGATACAGAAGCGCCCGTGATTGATCATTCTTCAGTGAACAAAGGAGATGCTTATTCACCCATTTCATTTGAAGTAACCGTAACTGATAACATGGCTGTTCCATTTGTAACATTACATTACAAGAAAAAAGGAGCAGAGAGCTTTACAGCAGTTACCATGAATGCGAGTTCTGATGCAGGAAGCTATGTAGCGGAAATTTCTGGTGGAGAGGTTGAAGACGATCTTGTGTATTATATCGAAGCCTCTGATGGTAAAAACATATCTAAAACAGAAGAATATACGATTACCGTTGTAAAAGAAGAGGTTGATTATAGTAAAGTCCCAACTTTTCTTGTGACAGAAATTGTCCCTGATTCAACAAATGTTGGTTCAGCTGATGGATATGAGTTTATTGAGATTTACAACAATACAGACCAGGATGTAAACTTTAAAGATTTTAAGCTTCAATATCGCTATGGTACAGATCCAGCTAGTGATGTAGTTTGGCCGTCCGTTCCAGATGATGTGGTAATTCCAGCGCAAAAAACGCTTGTTTTCTGGATCATTAATGGACAAAATACAGAACAAACAGTAGCTGATTTTAACGCGAATTACGGGACGAGCTTAATTGAAGATAAAGACATCGTCAGAATATATAGTGATGGTATGGCGAATGCAAGTACAAGAGGACTAGTAGTTGCCTCAAATACTAAGGAAGAAATTACGGTTTCTTACTACAACGATGTAGCAAACGTTGATGATACGACACCGAACAAAGGGATATTATACAAATACCCTGTCGATGGTACAACTCAATCTGTTAAAGTGAGTGCAAATGAAATGGATGCTACACCGGGTAAAGTGGAGGCCTATCAGGTGCCGAAACAACCGGTTCACGTAGAATTGGATACTATTGCACCAACTATCGTCAATAAAACAACTGTTTCAGAAGTGAAGCAAACGGAAGATATTGAAATTGCTGTAGAGGCAAAGGACGATATTGAAGTCAAAACAGTTCGCTTATTCTACCGTACAAGCTCAGAAGAAGCGTTTAAAGAAACGTTATTACCACTAGATTCTGACACACATTTATACAAAAATATGATTTATGCGTCAGACTTAATTGGAAAAGAAAAGGTAGAGTATTTCTTTACGGTTTCTGATGGACAGAATGAAGTGAAGAGTGAAACCTATATAATTACAATTCAAAATAGCTTAAATCAAGAGGACCTTCGCTTAAACGTAGAAGAAGGTGAATATGTAAAAGGTGAAAAGATCTTAAAAGGAACATCTAGTACAGATTCTGCAACTCACACGAAGCTCTTTGTTGATGGAGTGGAAGTGAAAGATGCTACCTATTCCTCCCTTGAAACAGAAGCTTATTTAGCAATTGAAGTGACAGGCTTAAATACGTATTTCCAAAATGCTGTCACGATGGGTGAGGACATTTTATTCCTAATGGATAAAGATTGGTTATCCCACTGGAAAACGTTCACGATACCGATTGAGGCGGATAGGCTAAAGCTTGGAGAAAATGTGTTAACCGTTCGTGCTGGTAACAAGGCATCTCCTTTCCAAATTGATGAAGATGAAGAAAATCGTGACGATTATAATTTACGTAATGTTCGTCTCATATTAGCTGATGGAACGGTATTGCGAGATCCGGCAAAGAGCAATCCAGCTCAAGTGTTTGATATGGGAGACGATGGTACGTTCCGTCCGTTTGAAGATTTCACATTTACGATTACAAAAGATCATACAAATGCGAAAACATTTGCTTGGGATACAACAAAGGTAGCAGATGGTAAACATACTATAAAAGTTCAAGATTCAAAAACTGAAAAATCGGTAGGAATTAACGTGGATAACACGGCACCTACAATTGAAACACTATTTGAGGATGGTGCGGATTTTAAAGGGGAATTTGTTCTAGATGCTGATGTTTATGACGAAGGCTCAGGTATTCAATCGGTAACCGTTATGCTAGACGACGAGCAAATTACCCTTCCTTATCAAACAGCATCCTCACTACTTGAAGCAGGTGCCCATCAAGTGAAGATTACAGCGGTTGATAAAGTTGGAAATGAGAGGATCGTTGTAAAGGAGTTTTCCGTAAATAATGAAAATCCGGACAAACCTGAACTTATTTCACCAGCAGACGGTAGTTCTACGCCGGTAGATGGTGACCCAAATTTAAAGGTTAAAGTAACAGATCCAACAGGCGATGATTTAAATGTGTCGTATTATAAAGGCTATAAATACGATGCGACAAATACCGATCAAGTAAAGGTCTTTACAAATGCAACCGATATGGAGCCACCTCAAACGATGGTACCTGAAGGGGAAGTACCACTTTCACTGGATGAAAGAGGATTAGTGTCGAAAAAGGATGGGAGCTACTACACAACGGAATCAAGCGAGCAATTTCCTTATCATCGTTTTGATGTTGAGGTAGAGCCGACTATCGACGATCATGACAAAATTGAACTTTCCTGGAGCGGTAAGTCATTAGAAGGAAGAAAAGTGTCGATGTATGCATGGAATCATAGCACAAATAAATGGACACTTATTACGTATAAAATAGCAGGAAAAGCAGACTTTGATTTAACAGGAACCATCTCTGTTAAAGAATATGTAAAAGACTCAAAAATCAATGTCATTGTTCAAGATGAAATTCCAAAAACTCCTGATGAGTATGATTACACGTTTGTGTGGATGTCGGATACACAATATTACTCAGAAAGCTATCCGTATATTTTTGAACGACAAACAAGCTGGATTGCAGAGAAGCAGGATGAGTTGAAGATTAAGTATGTATTCCATACCGGAGACTTAGTTGACAATTTTGATCAAGAGCAAGAGTGGAAATATGCCGATCAATATATGGGTATTCTAGACAATAACAATGTTCCATACGGTGTTTTGGCAGGAAATCATGATGTAGATCAATTACTAAACGACTATACGGAGTTCTATAAATATTTTGGTGCCGACCGCTTTGAAAACTATTCCTATTATGGTGGTAGCTACAAAAATAACCGTGGTCACTATGATTTAATTTCTTCAAATGGTAATGATTTTATCATGATGTATATGGGCTGGGGTGTTGAAGATGAGGATCTAGAATGGATGAATCATATTCTGAAGCAATATCCGAATCGTAAAGCAATCTTAAATTTCCATGAATATTTATTAGTTTCGGGAAATAGAAGTCCATTAGGAAACAAAATTTACAGTAAAGTCGTTGAACAAAATCCAAATGTTATCGCTGTACTAAGTGGTCATTATCATGATTCTGAGACATTAGTAAGTGAAGTTGATGACAATGGAGATGGTGTAGCTGACCGTGAAGTGTATCAAATGCTTGGTGACTACCAAGGTGGCCCTGAGGGTGGACAAGGTTATTTAAAGCTTCTCCATTTTGACCAAGACAACAATCGCATTTTAGTTAACACGTATTCACCATACTTGGATGATTATAATTATTACGATCCATCAGAGTTCCCTGGTAAAGATGAGATGATTATTAATCTTGATCTATCAGTGGATGAAAAAGCTGTTGCAACAGATTACTTTGCAGTAAGTGTGAAAACAGATGAACTCATTGGCCAACAAGAAGGCGTGAAAAGTGGTTCTACTGCAGAAGTGACATGGACGGGTTTAACTGAGAATGAAACCTATTCGTGGTTCGCCCAAGCAGAAGATAGCTTTACTGGTAAAGCTTCATCTGATATCTGGACCTTTACAAAAGGAAACGATGCAACGACTGATCCGGGAGAAGGAACGGACCAACCAGGGGAAGGAACAGATAACCCAGGGGAAGGAACAGATAATCCAGGTGAGGGAACAGATAACCCAGGAGAAGGAACAGATAATCCAGGTGAGGGAACAGACCAGCCAGGAGAAGGAACAGATAATCCAGGTGAGGGAACGGACCAACCAGGAGAAGGAACAGATCAATTGGAAGATGAGCCTAGTAAGCCGAGCGTCAATATAGCAGTAGAAATAAAAGAGGGTAAAGCAACAATTCATACTGAGGATTTAGAGAGACTAGAAGCGGGAACAAAGTTCATTCTAGATCTTAAATCGGAGTACATCATTGATCTTGAATTAAGTGCGAAGCAAATCGAGATTATAAAACTGAAGCAGTTAACTCTCATAATTAAAAATGTAGATATGAGTTTAACAATACCAGCAGCTAACTTACCAGATGGTGATGTAGTTGTGGGAATTGAAAGAATGAAGGATATAGACGAAGCTCTTAGTGCCGTCTATGATTTCACCATTATGGCAAACAACAAGGTGTATCACCAATTTAAAGAGGATATGGTCGTTGCATTTACTGTTACGAAAAAGGTGGGGAATCCTGATAAAGTAAAAGTTTACTACTACAACGAGACATCAAAGAAATGGGAAACCATTGGTGGATCATTTGAAAATGGAGTAGTAATGGCAAATACAGATCATTTCAGTACGTTTACTTCATTTGAACAAGCTTCCTCTGAATTAGTTGAAGAAATTGAAGTGAAATCACCTGAAAGTGGATATAACCTACCAGATACAGCTACAAATATGTTTTCTAACATATTGTTAGGTATAGGTTTCTTCCTACTAGGGGGCAGGTATGTTTGTCTTTATGAGAAGAAAAAATAAGCCAAGCGAGTCACTATAATGGAAAAGGATCAGCTCCAGATGGAGAGCTGATCCTTTTTTTAGTAGATAAGAAAAAAGTACATTTACTATATAGGTTTACTGTCTAGTGTAGGCGCTTGTGCTTTTATATTTGGCTCTTTTCGTACTTAGTTATTTGAAGAAAACAGCACTGTATAAAGACTAGTCGCATCCTTTCTTTCTTAGAATTATTCCTGATCTAATTATGATTAGCAACAATCCATCAGAAAAGAACCCTATCTTAGTGATCCTAAAAGCGACAGCTTAAACCTCAAAGCCAGTTCGCATTTTCGAAAAAGAAATGGGCACTATATCCAGTAGGAGGTGTTAACATGAATAAGGCAATTATCCTTATGTTTTCTTTCCTTACTTTATGGTTGTCGGGCTGTCAATTACAGGCAAGAGAAGGGTATGAACCTCAAGAGGAAGATGTTAACGGATTAAGGTTAATGAAGGATGGTCATGCAACGTATGATGAGCAAGAACTAGAAGACGAACCATATGTGACCAATCAGAACCCTAATTTTATTGATTTAACAGAGTCGAGACCAGACCTAGGGACAGATCAAAATAAGCTAGAAGAAGCAATTATGAACGACCCTGAATTATCATTAGGTCGAGTCATTATAAATGGAAATCAAATACATGTGAAAGTCTTTACAACCGAAAGCTTAACAAAAGAGGAAGAGAAACAAAGAACAAAAGACATTCACAAAAAAATGATAACGGCGCTACCAAGATATGAAATTGATGTAGAGCTTGAGGAGAAATAAAAAGGTGCCAGTCCCCCACCGCTTTAAAGCAGCGGGGGACTGGCACCTTTTACACTCCAAATAGAGAACTGATGAAGCTTTTTCTACGGTTTTTAGGTGCCTTGTTTTGATCGTAGACTAGCCGTGGATCTTTTTTGACATCACGCTTTTGATTCGTCTCAAGCTCAGTAATTCTATTTTCGAGTTTTTGGATAGTGGAAACAAGCTCGTCCATTTCCCTTCGATGCTGAAGGAGCTGATAGGATACGACGTCATCCGCCTTGTTCCTCACTTTGCGATCTAGTTCCTCTAATTTTCCTTCTATTGTATTTAATGTATGTGCGTCGATGGCTGGCATGCGTTGGACTGACCCCTTTCGAGTGCTAGTAGATTGTATAGACTCTGTTTTTTGCTGAATTTGTTTTAATTGCTCAATATCTTCTTGTGTAAATTGATAATGTCCCTGTTCATTCTTCTCTAACTGTAAGTCTTGTTGATTAACCCATCTCATTAATGTCCTCCGTGAAACACCAAGTAACTTTGCGACAGCTGCTGTACTCATCTTTCATCCTCCCCCAATGTATAAAGTACAAAATCAAACTGCTAAGGCTCTTACATCATCCAAAACGAAACAATTATGAGAATCTCTATGTGTACGTTTTCGACCTTAAAAGCTCGTTCCCTTCACGTTAGACAAAACAAGTAGGGATTCGGCAAAGAAAGTGGGTGTTTTACATTTTCTGCCTGGAAGTGTCGATATACGTTATGCTTCGTACAATTCTAATGGCAACCCATCTGGATCCTGAAAGAAGGTAAATTTCTTATCTGTAAATGGATCGACTCTAACGTCCTCTACCTCTATCCCTTTAGCCTGTAATTCCTGCTTAGCTGCTTCTACATTTTCTACTTGAAAGGCAAGATGTCTTAGACCAGCTGCCTCTGGATGAGTAGGGCGTTCAGGTGGATCTGGGAATGAAAAAAGCTCAATTTGGTATGTATCATCAACGATCAAATCGAGTTTGTAGGAATTCCTTTCTTTTCGATACACTTCTGAAACAATTTTTAAACCTAAAATGTCGGTGTAAAAATGCTTTGAAACTTCATAGTTCGAGCAAATAATTGCCACGTGGTGAATGTTCATAATCTTCAATGTAGATAACCTCATTTCTTGTTTGTAGGAGTCACTGGCTACATTATCATAGTACTTGTACACTTCTTTTTTTCCATTCTTTAAATAGTTTTTGATCTTCTTCCATTTTACTTTAAATAGACCATAAATTGATGTCAATTTGCTTTTGACGGGGTACGTGACCTATACTATAATTAAAACGTTATGCATGAAAATAGAGGTGACATGTATGTTAGATCGTTTAGAATCGGTAGAACACCGTTATGAAAAACTTAATCAGCTTTTAATGGATCCAGATATTATTAGTGATTCAAAAAAGCTGCGTGAATATTCAAAAGAGCAATCAGATTTGCAAGAAACAGTTGAAGCGTATCGAGAATATAAAGAAGTTCGTGAGCAAATCTCCGATACAAAATCAATGCTTGAGGAAAAACTTGATGCAGAAATGCGTGAAATGGCAAAAGAAGAGCTTTCAGAGTTAGAAGATCGTGAAGAGGAATTAACAGCAAGATTGAAAATTTTATTAGTACCAAAAGATCCTAACGATGACAAAAACGTTATTATGGAAATCCGTGGAGCAGCTGGTGGGGAAGAGGCGGCATTGTTTGCTTCGAATTTGTATCGTATGTACAGTCGTTTTGCAGAAGTTCAAGGCTGGAAAACAGAAGTAATGGAAGCAAATGCAACCGGTACTGGTGGATATAAAGAAATCATCTTTATGATTAACGGAAAAGGCGCCTATTCTAAATTGAAATTTGAAAACGGTGCCCACCGAGTCCAGCGTGTACCTGAAACAGAATCAGGTGGACGTATTCATACATCCACTGCAACGGTAGCGGTTTTACCTGAAGCGGAGGAAGTAGAAGTAGAGATCCATGAGAAGGATATTCGTGTGGATACATTTGCTTCCAGTGGACCAGGTGGACAGAGTGTTAATACGACGATGTCGGCTGTAAGGTTAACGCATTTACCGACAGGAACTGTTGTATCGTGTCAGGATGAAAAGTCTCAAATCAAGAATAAAGAAAAAGCAATGAAGGTCCTTCGTGCTCGTGTTTATGATAAGTTCCAACAAGAGGCACAAGCGGAATATGACCAAAATCGTAAGCTTGCAGTAGGTACTGGTGACCGCTCTGAGCGTATTCGTACCTATAACTTCCCGCAAAATCGTGTAACAGATCACCGCATTGGATTAACCATCCAAAAGCTAGATCAAATTTTAGAAGGTAAGCTTGATGAAGTGGTTGATGCGCTAATTGTAGAGGATCAATCAAGCCGTCTTCAAGCTGCGGAAGAGTAAGAGAAGATGAAGTACATTTTTGAAGCCCTAAATTGGGCTTCTTCTTTTTTAAAGGAAGCGGGAAGAGATGAAAATGCAGGAGAGCTCCTTTTACGACATCAGGTAAACATGGAGCGTTCAACATTACTATCTAATTTGAGAATGGTTCTCTCAGATGAGCAAATTTTAGCATTTGAAAAAAGTGTAAAGGCACATGTAGATGGTGTGCCCGTTCAACACTTAATTGGATATGAAGAATTTTACGGGCGTCGTTTCAAAGTTAATAAAGAAGTGCTTATCCCACGACCAGAGACGGAGGAGCTTGTTGAGGGTATCCTTGTGAGGGCAAGGGATTTATTTAAAGGGCAAGATCAAATAGAGCTTGTCGATATTGGTACTGGTAGTGGAGCTATTGCGATTACACTCTCTCTAGAAAACCATAGCTTTGTTGTACGTGCTGTAGACATTGCGGCTGAATCGATAGAGGTCGCGCGCGAAAATGCGACTCTCTTAGGTGCGGACGTAGAATTTTTACATGGAGATTTACTAGAGCCTATTACCTATCAGAAAGTGGCTACTGGACGTAAAATTGATATTTTAGTCTCTAATCCACCCTACATTCCGGATTGGGAAATTGAAACACTCTCAACCGTTGTAAAGGATTATGAACCGCTTCGTGCTCTAGCAGGTGGAGAGGATGGCTTAGATTTCTATAGAAGGATTATTACCGATATGAAAGAGGTAGTAAACCCAACCGCTCTTATTGCATTTGAGATCGGAGCAGGTCAAGGAGAAGATGTGAAACATCTTCTTCAACAAGCCTTTCCAGAAGCAGAGGTTGAAATTGCCTACGACATAAATGGCAAAGACCGAATGGTGTTCGGTGTGTTGGATAGCAGAAACTAGGTGAGTTTGGTGAGTTTGGTGCCAGACCCCCAGTGCGGTGGCGTGTTAACGTGTTGGGGGACAGGCACTCTTTTTAGGTGCCAGACCCCCGCTTAATTAAAGCATTAACGCGGTGGGGGCCAGGCACCACTATAAATCTATTTTAAAAAATTTTAAATTTCATAGTTTAGGATTCTCTTACGCTGACCATAATGGGTACCAAGACCAAGGAAATAAGGGAAGCGGGAGAGGATATCTATGAAAAAACAACAGTTAGCACTTTTATATATCATTCTATTATTTGCAGGAGCTATTACAAATGTGTACAAGGCACCTTTAGTAACGAACGCAGAGGAGCCTGTTGTCATTCCGGATGAAGCCATTCGTTTGCGAATTCTAGCAAATAGTGATTCTGATGAAGATCAAGCATTAAAGAGAAAAGTACGTGATGAGGTTAATAAGGAAATCACAAAATGGGTGGCAGAATTAACGTCAGTAGAAGCAGCACGTGAGCTTATTCAATCTAGATTACCTGAGATTGAAGCGATTGTTGAAGAAGTGTTAATCCAAGAAAACAAGCAACAAACCTATTCAGTTGATTTTGACAATGTGAGCTTTCCAACAAAGCTGTATGGCAACTTTATTTACCCAGCAGGTGAGTATGAAGCCATTTTGATTAGTTTAGGTGAAGCGAAGGGTGCAAATTGGTGGTGTGTTCTTTTCCCTCCACTATGTTTCTTGGATTTCTCAAATGGAGAAGCAGTAAAAGCAGCAGAGAGTCAAGAAGACCAAGACACAATGGGAAATAGTACGACTAAAACAAACGAAGAAACAGCTTCATTAGTAATCGATGAGGAAGAAGAAGGAGAAGAAGTAGAAGTGAAGTTTTTCTTAGTAGAATGGTTCACAGGGTTATTCTCTTAAGTGATGCCTGGCACCACTTAGAAAAAGTAAAACAGATCTTCACTTTTTTTGAATAGAAATAGATTTCATCTCATAGAGTTGTAGTAAAGATAAAAAAATGAGGTGGAGTCATTGTTCTTTCAATTAAAGGTTGCAGAAATAAATGATGTGAATAGACTAGTAGAGTTTGTAGAAAAGGCTGGTGTCAGCTCTCTTGGATTAGAAGAAAGCTACGACTGTTTTGTTCTAATGGAAAACGGCGATCGAGAGGTCGTTGCATGCATTGGGGTTGAACCTGTAGGGAAATACGGGTTATTACGTTCTTTAGTTGTTTCGGACAAGCTAAAACAAGCCCATATTCTCACACTTTTCCAAAGCATACAAACTCTTTCTGAACAAAAAGGAATTCATGACTTATATTTAGTTACAAATCGTGAAGCATCTGTGCATTTTTTAGAATTAATGGGGTTTGTGGAAACGGATCAACAAACAATTCCACAGGAGTTACTCACATTAAAGCATCTAAGTGGATCATTAGAAGAAGATCATGTAAAAATCATGGTAAAGTCAGCCTAATATCCACAAAGTTACCCACAATTATGACAACCTTATCCACAAATTGTGGATAAGGCTTGTTTTCTTTCTCCCCATCTTTTATACTTTCAAGAAGCAAAATGTCTACAAATCCCGAGGAATGTAGAAAAATCGGTCGGAAAATAAGGAGATAATGACGAATGAAGACGAAAATTTGGACTGTGGAAAATTCGGATAAGTTATCCACGAGTTATCCACATTTATCACAGGCAGCAGCTTTGCTAAAAGAAAACGAGGTTGTTGCTTTTCCTACAGAGACAGTTTACGGATTAGGAGCAAATGCATGTTCAGATGTAGCAGTAAAAAAAATATTTGAAGCAAAAGGAAGACCTAGTGATAATCCACTCATTGTCCATATTGCCAGTGTAGATAAACTAGAGGAAATTGTATCTCATATACCTAATTCAGCGTATAAATTAATCGAGTCTTTTTGGCCGGGGCCCCTTACATTAGTGTTGGAAAAACAAGATAAAACACTATCCACATTTGTAACAGCTGGTCTTGATACAGTTGCTGTTCGCATGCCTGACCATCCAGTGGCTTTGGAGATTATTTCCCGTTCGGAAGTACCGATTGCTGCGCCTAGTGCGAATCGTTCTGGCAAACCAAGCCCTACTCAAGCTTCACATGTCTACCACGATCTTAATGGGAGAATCGCAGGAATAGTGGATGGAGGATCAACCGGAGTAGGAGTAGAATCAACAGTTGTGGATTGTACATCGGATATTCCTACAATTTTGAGACCAGGCGGTATTACAAAGGAGCAGCTTGAGGCAGTAATCGGGCAAGTTGAAGTTGACAAGGCACTTGTGGATGAAGAGCAGGCACCAAAGTCCCCAGGAATGAAATATACACACTATGCTCCAAATGCTCCTGTTATTGTGGTACAAGGAGACGATGCTTTTTTTCAAGATGTTATTAAACAACACGAACAAGAGGGAAGAAAAGTAGGTGTGCTAGCAACGAAAGAAGGAAAAACAGTTTTAAAGGCGAATAAAATAATTGAATGCGGAAGCCGAAGTGATCTTCATACAGTGGCACGTGATTTATATGATGTATTACGCGCTTTTGATCAAGAAGATGTAGACCTTATCTTAAGTGAAAGTTTTCCACAGGATGGAGTCGGTGAGGCGGTTATGAACCGACTTCTAAAAGCGGCCGGAAACCAAGTCATTTCTCAAAAAAAATAACAAGTGTTCTATCCAAAATTGGACGTGCATATGGTTAATGTAGGCGTGTCCGAGGAGGGGGAGCATGGATATTCAATCACTTTTGGGAGAACTTGTTACATTAATCATTATGGCATTAGCTCTAGGAATGGATGCATTTTCCGTTGGTCTTGGGATGGGCTTAATCAAATTAAGACTGCGGCAAATTTTTTACATTGGTGTGACTATCGGTGTATTTCATATATGGATGCCACTTGTCGGAATGCTCATTGGCCGTTTACTAAGTGACACATTTGGTACGATCGCTACGCTATTAGGAGGAGGACTCCTTATTTTATTGGGTGTGCAAATGATTTTTGCATCCTTTAAAAAAGGAGATGATCCTTTAATTACACCAGTTGGATTTGGACTCATTGTGTTTGCACTTAGCGTAAGTCTTGATAGTTTTTCTGTAGGGTTAAGCTTAGGTATATATGGAACGAAAACCTTATTAACTGTTACGATTTTTGGCTTAGTAAGTATGGTCCTAACTTGGCTTGGTCTACTTGTTGGGAAGAAGGTGCAAGCCTGGTTGGGCTCCTATAGTGAAGCTTTAGGTGGAAGTATTTTATTAGCGTTTGGACTTAAATTATTATTTCCATTTTAGCAAGAAGGAGAGGGTGATGGTCACGCCTCTCCTTCTTAGTATCTATTCAATGGGTATGAAAAGAGGGGAAACCATGTTAGAAAAAATTACTGTTGATATCCCAGCATTTAACGAAAAAAGAGATGTAACCATCTACTTGCCATCTTCTTATACAAAAGAGACAACGAAGCGTTATGAGGTTCTCTATTTTCAGGATGGACAAAATGTATTCCATGATCACGAAGCCTTTCAAGGTGTATCGTTAGACCTAAAATCCTATTTAGATAAAAATGAGTTTGAACTCATTGTTGTTGCGATTGATGTAAATAGTGATGAGCGATTACATCACTATTGTCCGTGGGAAAATGGAGAGTGGAGTCGGGAGGTTTTTGGTCTAACAGAAACAACAGGTGGAAAAGGCCACTCTTATGTAGAGTTTCTTGTAAATAGTCTAAAGCCTCTTATAGATAACAAGTATCGAACAATAAAGACGAAAAGCTCAATAGCGGGGATTTCCTTAGGCGGAGCTATTTCTGTTTACGCTGCAGGACTTTACCCGCATATTTTTCCAAAGGTTGCTGGGATATCTACTGCTTTTTATCGGAATCAAGAAAAATTCGAAGAGTTTCTAAAGGGTACTGATTTATCCGGAATTGAAAAACTGTACTTAGACTGTGGTACAAAAGAAGCGAAGGATAATGAAGGAATAAACGCTGCCTTTTTAGAATCAAATCAACGTATGTTTTCTATTTTGAAAGAGAAACTAGTAGATTATCAATTTCCTATCATTGATGAGGGGATACACCAGTATGCAGATTTTAAAAAGCGTATCCCAGCCATATTCAACTATTTATATAGCTCATAAAAGAGGTGCACCTCTCAGACTGTAGACAAACTCGAGTGAAATTCGGGCTCGCCTACAGTCTTTTATTTTGGCCTGAGGTAAAAGTGGTTCCGGGCTAAGCAAGATAGCTAACTGGAATGGGAGGGTGCAGTTAAAGGATCAAAAAAGTCGATCCTGGGTGTCCTTTTAATAAAACAAGTCAAATCAGAGAAAAAGGGTTCGGAATGTGACCATTCCAAGCCCTTTTCTCTACAACCTGAGAAGTGCTTTGATACACCTCTTCTTTTACACTTTTTGTAAAAAAGTCATCTCGTATGATGTTTTTACAGCCTCTTGATCAATTGCATGACCAATTAAAATAATGATAGGGCTTTGCATCTTTGAACCAGTGGTTACTTCCTCTAAAAATAGCTTTCTGGAAGCGTATTGAAACGAGTAGGTGGTAGTATCCTCTTTAAATTGGACAATTCCCTTCCCTCGAAATACATCCTCTGGCAAGCTTCTAAGCCACTTTTCAAATGTTTTTCTTTCAAATTTAGGTAAATCAACAAGCTTGACCGCATTAATGGTACCGTGATTCACATGATTATGAGTACATGTATCATCTGTAGAACAGCCACATGTTGATTGTTTTTCCTCGTTTAATAAATCAACTGTTCTGAGCCTCTGCATCAAAAGCTCATCTCCATCAATTTTCCCGTATGAAGTAGGTAATATTGAGATTCCTTGAGGCACTTGCTTGCGAATTTGTGCTGTAATTTTGTCGAGTTTTCTGTCGGAAACTAAGTCAGCTTTATTTAATAAAATAAGGGAGGCGCTAGTGATTTGATCCTTTAAAAGTGTGCGGATTTCCTTAGAGCTTGAAAAGATACTTTGGTATTCAAGATAATGACTAGCGTCTACTAAACTAATAATTGATTGTATTGAAAATGTATCAATATAAGCTGGTGTCGCAAGGGCTTCAACGATTTCAGTTGGATTTGCAACGCCAGTTCCTTCTATTACTAAAACATCTACTGGATTTTCTACGAACTGTTGTAGGGTTGCTTTTAGATCATCCTGTATCGAGCAACAAATGCAACCGTTTAGGAGTTCAACCATCTGTTCGTTTTCAAATAAATGATTTTCTACATTTGTATCCCCGAGCTCATTTAAGATAATTCCAAGTTTGTTTCCACGATTTTTGCTTTCTTCAACTATTCTCTTTAGGACAGTTGTTTTTCCACTTCCCAAGAATCCGCTAAGGATATAAACAGAGATTGACATGAAAAAGCCTCCTGACTTTACCGTAATTAAATAGGAATCATTACGATTATAAAGGGTTTATGTGTAATTCGACAAGTATTTATTCGAAATTTACAAAAAATTTACACAAACTACAAAAAAGGGAAAAGATTCCTTAATATTCGCCACTTAATATTATAACGGTGTAGCAAATATGAAATAGGGAGGAATTAGGTCGTGGTAGTAAAAAGAGGTATTACGAAGAAGCTAGTAACTCTTGGTGTTCTATCAACGCTAATTATTGGTAGTTTCACAGGCTTAAACAAGGAAACGATGAAGGCTAAAGCAGAAGAAACACCAGAAATTAAAAACATCATCTTTTTAATTGGAGATGGAATGGGTCCTTCAACGGTCGCAGCGCACCGTTATATGAAGGATGATCCTTCAACAAAGATGATGGAGCTAACGGCATTTGATGAACATTTAGTAGGGATGCAGACTACATACCCAGATGATCCAACACAAAATATTACAGACTCTGCATCTGCTGCAACAGCAATGGCATCAGGAATTAAAACATACAATAACGCAATCGGAATGGATAATGATAAAAATATCTATGAAACTGTATTGGAGCAAGCAAAAGAAGACGGCAAAGCAACAGGCTTAGTTGCAACTTCTGAGGTAACGCATGCGACACCAGCCTCCTATGGAGCTCATGATGAAAGTCGCCGAAACATGGATGCAATTGCAAATGATTATTTCGATGAATTAGTAAATGGCCATCATAAAATAGACGTTATTCTAGGTGGAGGATCAAAAAACTTCATTCCTGAAGATGGGCGAGGTGATGACCGTAATCTTGCTGAAGAGTTTAAAAACAGTGGCTACAGTTTTGTAACATCGAAAGAAGAACTAATGAATGATGAGAATGAGCAAGTGTTAGGGTTATTTGCTACAGGTGGTTTACCAAAAATGATAGACCGTCCTGAATCTGTTCCTTCATTAGAAGATATGACAACTGCAGCGATTGATCGTTTAAAGCAGGACGAGCAAGGCTTCTTCTTAATGATTGAAGGAAGTCAAATTGACTGGGCAGAGCATGACAATGATGTTGTCGGTACGATGAGTGAAATGGAAGACTTCGAACGCGCGTTTAGTGCAGCAATTGACTTTGCCGAAAAGGATGGTCATACACTTGTTGTTACAACAGCAGACCATGCTACAGGTGGTTTATCTTTAGGATCAAATACGAAGGCAAAACCAAGTGGTGATTACAACTTCCATGTAGGTCCAATTCAAGCGTTCAATAAGACACCAGACTTTATTGCGGCAGAAATTGCTTCAGCTGGGACAAATGCGGATGTAGAAGCAATCATGCAAGCGCATATTGATTCAAGCTTCTATAGCAAGATTACTAATGAACAAATTAATACTGTAAAAGAGGCTGTTAAATCAGGAAATCCATATGCCATTGATGATGCAATTGAAAATATAGTAGACGAGCATTCAGTAACAGGTTGGACAACTGGTGGACACACTGGAGAAGACGTACCTGTTTATGCATTCGGTCCTCAAAAAGAGCGTTTTGAAGGTCTGATTGATAATACGGATCAAGCAAAAATTATTTTTGATCTTTTAGAACAAAATAAGATGCCTGAAACAGAAACACCAGGTGACGGAGAAACACCGGGTGATGGAGAAGAAACGCCAGGTGACGGAGAAGAAACACCGGGTGATGGAGAAGAAACACCGGGTGATGGAGAAGAAACACCAGGTGATGGAGAAGAAACACCGGGTGATGGAGAAGAAACACCAGGTGATGGAGAAGAAACACCGGGTGATGGAGAAGAAACACCAGGTGATGGAGAAGAGGCTCCAGGTGACGAAGAGGAAGCACCGGGTGACGGAGAAGGAACACCAGGTGAACAACCTCAGCAAAAAGAAATAGCTGTTGAGATTAAGAATGGAAAGGCAACAATTAGCACTGAGGATTTAAAGGCAGTTGATGAGAATTCAACCATCACGATTGATTTAGGTGAAGAGTATAAAGTCGAGCTTAGTTTGAATGAAGAACAAGTAAAGCTATTAAAAGAAAAAGGGATTGCGCTTAAAGTCATGAATAAGGATATGAGCGTTAATATCCCTTCTGAGAATCTTCCAGATGGTGACGTGAAAGTAAACATTGAACGAATGAAGGATATAAATGAAGCTTTAAGTGCCATTTATGATTTCACTATCTCTTCAGGTGACGAGGTAATCCATACGTTTAAAGCTCCAGTTACATTAGAGTTTAACGTGACAGGTGAAGTAGACAATAGTGAAGATGTGAAGATGTTCTACTTTAACGAAGAAGATGAGAAGTGGGAATTGATTGGCGGATCTTATCATGCTGGAAAAGTAACAGCGGAAACTAAGCACTTTAGTTCTTTTGCTGTCTTTGAGCTAGAAATGGACAACGCAAAGGATGTTGAAGATTTAAATCATCTTCCTGCTACAGAAGGTGGATACGGCTTACCAGATACTGCGACAAACTCTTTTAACCTTTTAATTGGTGGTTTTATGATTTTACTTGCTGGTGGAGGAATTGTTCTTTATCAAAGAAGAAAAGCTAAAGCGGAAAATTAATCTTTGAGAATGACTAGAGTACTAGAGAAGGTTGTACTTGTTTAGAACCTCAAGGAAGGTTGATTGTAACAATAGGAGGGGAGAACTACCTAAAGTTGCAATCAACTATAGTAGCACTCTAATTTTAAAATCAAGTGTTTAAGAGTCGCAGTTAATAAATTAGTAGGAGGGAATAGAATGGTTTTTAAACGTTCAATAACGAAGAAGATCGTGACAGCTGCTGTCCTTTCTTCAGTTGTAGTCGGTAGTTTCGCAAGCTTAAATCAAGATGCTGCTAAAGCTGAAAATGAATCAGGAACAAAAGTGAAAAATGTGATTTTCCTCATTGGAGATGGGATGGGGCCATCAACAGTTGCTGCTCATCGTTATATGAAAGACGATCCGAATACGAAAACAATGGAAGCTTTAGAATTTGATAAGTATCTAGTAGGAATGCAAACAACCTATCCAGATGATCCAGCACAAAATATTACAGATTCTGCTTCTGCTGCCACTGCGATGGCATCAGGTATTAAGACGTATAACAATGCAATTGGAATGGATAACGACAAAACAATTTATAAAACGGTTCTTGAGAAAGCAAAAGAAGATGGTATGGCGACAGGGTTAATTGCAACATCTGAAATAACCCATGCAACGCCAGCTTCCTATGGTGCTCATGATGAAAGTCGTCAAAACATGGATGCCATTGCGGATGATTATTATAAAGAACTAGTGAATGGTGAGCATAAAGTCGATGTCTTGCTTGGTGGAGGCTCCAAGAACTTTATCCCTGAGCATGGACGCAAAAATCCAGGGAA
Organism: Bacillus weihaiensis; assembly: GCF_001889165.1. Taxonomy (GTDB): domain Bacteria; phylum Bacillota; class Bacilli; order Bacillales; family Bacillaceae; genus Metabacillus; species Metabacillus weihaiensis. Next base: position 148,681 of record NZ_CP016020.1, read on the forward strand.
CTTAGCAGAAATGTTCGTGGAGGATGGCTATAGCTATGTTACGAACAAAGAAGAGCTAATGAACGATCAAAACAACCAGGTTTTAGGTTTGTTTGCAACAGGTGGTCTTCCAAAGATGATTGATCGTGATGAGAGTATTCCTTCATTAGAAGAGATGACAACGGCTGCAATTGAGCGTTTAGATGATAATGAAAAGGGCTTCTTCTTAATGATCGAAGGAAGTCAAATCGATTGGGCAGAGCATGACAATGATATTGTTGGGACAATGAGTGAAATGGAAGATTTCGAGCGTGCTTTTAAAGCAGCGATTGACTTTGCGAAAAAAGACGGTGAAACATTGGTCGTGACAACTGCTGATCACGCGACAGGTGGTCTATCATTAGGATCAAATACAAAGGCTAATCCTAGCGGAGATTACAATTTCCATATTAGTCCAATTACAGCGTTTAAGAAAACACCTGATTATATTGCAGCAGAAATCGGTGCAGCTGGTCAATCGGCTGATGTAGAAGGCATTATGAAAAAATATATCGACTCTAGTCTTTATAGCAAAATTACAGCTGAACAGTTCCAAACAGTAAAGAATGCTTTAAGTACAAATAACCCTTACAAAATTGACGATGCTATAGAAGATATTGTTGATGAGCATTCAGTAACAGGTTGGACTACAGGTGGGCATACGGGTGAAGAGGTTCCTGTTTATGCATTTGGTCCTGAAAAAAATCGTTTTAAAGGACTTATTGATAACACAGACCAAGCACACATTATCTTTAATTTACTTGAAGAAAATAAATAGTAGTAGAAAAGTAGAGAGCTATAAATGTAGCTTTCTACTTTTTCTCCTTATCCTCTTCCTATTTTCCTCATCTTCACCTCATTAGATAGGCAGAATTCTTAAAAAAGGGGTTTTTCGTATGAAAACGGCATTAGTTAAACAATCAAAAGAGATAATTGGTTTAGCTTTAGTGGCTATATTTATTTATTTCTTTATCTTTTGGGATTATAAAACGTTTCAGGATCAATTCACACTACCGAAGGAATGGTTAAACCTAAACACCATTTTTTTAAGTATTGTCATTGAAGCGATTCCTTTTATCTTATTAGGTGTATTTGTTTCCTCACTGATACAAGTGTTTGTAACGGAGGAAATGGTAAAGAAATCAATTCCTAAGAATATGATTGTGGCTGTGATACCTGCGGCTCTACTTGGCATCATCTTTCCAGTTTGTGAATGCGCTATTGTACCGGTTGCAAGAAGATTGATTAAAAAGGGTATGCCCCTTCATGTTGCGTTTGTCTTTTTAGCGGCAGCTCCAATCTTAAATCCAGTAGTTGCAGCATCAACTTATTTTGCTTTTCAAACGAACCCTAGCATGTTGGTAGGTCGTATGGTATTAGCTTTCATTGTAGCGATTATTATTGGGTTAGTGATTTATCTGGTATTCAAAAATAGTGATCAATTAAAGGTCACAAAGGAAGAACTAGTAGGGGCGCAAGAACAGGGTCCTCAAACTCTAAAGGTGAATAAATTAAAAGCTACTTTGTATCATGCTAGTGATGAGTTTTTTGATATGGGGAAGTATCTGATCATTGGTGCGTTTATTGCCAGCTTATTTCAAACCTTCTTAGACCGAAGCATACTAGTCACTGTTGGTTCAAATGAATTTACATCACCGATAGTTTTAATGATATTTGCCTTTGTGGTATCTCTTTGCTCTGAAGCGGATGCGTTTGTTGCTGCTTCATTAGGAAGTACATTTGCTCCAGGAGCTCTCTTGGCTTTCTTAGTATATGGGCCGATGCTAGATATGAAGAATACGATTCTTTTGTTTGGCTACTTTAAAACAAAATTTGTATTAGCGTTTATGTTTATTGTTACAGTTGCGGTATATGCTGGTGTCATTCTTTATCAAATGTTTGTCATGTAAACGAGGAGGTATAAAATGGAACAATCAAATGATTTAAGCTTTCAAAAATATATTCGTGGAATAATTTTAGTAGGATTTACATTGCTACTTGTTAAGCTCATTATATCTGGAGATATTACGAATTTTATTGCACCGAAAATGCTTCCGTTTGTTTATTTTGCAACAGGTACATTTCTCATTTTAGGGATTTTACAGATTTGGAGAAGTGATTCAAAGCAGGATTTGGATATTTATTGTGATTGTGGACTTGATCATAGCGGTAAGAAATCGCCTATTAAATCAATCTTAGTCTATTCATTGTTCTTATTTCCTGTCTTAACGGGTTTTATGTTTCCAGAAGTTGTTCTAGATAGCTCGGTTATTGCTAAAAGGGGTATTAATCTAGGGGCTGCTGATACTCAGGTTCAAGCATCTAGCCAGGATACAGCCGTTACTGCTTCTGCAGATGGAAAGAGTGATGGAGCAACCACCGCTTCTCCTACAAACGAGCCTAAAACACTCGATGAACTCTATTTAGAAGGATTACTAAAGAAGGATAAAATCGAAATAACAAATGCAGAATATACAAAAATCATAGATTATATTGAACGCAATCTTGATCAGTTTATCGGAAAAGAAGTACAATTAACAGGCTTTGTATATCGTGAGCCAGAATTTGAAGCAAATCAAATGGCTATTTCTCGTTTTACAGTTTCTTGTTGTGTAGCAGATCTTCAGGTTATCGGAACAATGGCTACTGGGGAAGAGGCCACCCAATTAAAAAATGATGAGTGGGTAACAGTAACAGGGACAATTGAAAAAGGAGAAAGTTATGGAAAAGAAATACCTTCTATTACGATCAGTTCATTAGAAAAGATTGAAGCACCTGAGGATCCGTATATTTACATTTATTAAGTTTCAGAGGGTTACCCTATTTTAATAGTGTATTGCCTATAAAGAGAGTGACTCAAAAGGTTGGTAAATAACGACCTTTTGAGCACTCTTTCTTTTTTGTGTGCAGAACCAAATAAGTAGGGTTTTTTAATGAAAAAGAAGTATTCCTGCCCCGTATTGGTATCCAATCTTCTCTTTTTCTTTATGTCTTTTTGTTACTTTCTACATTTTTTGAAGTGATGGGCAACGTAAATAAGCCCCAATCAATCGTTTTTCTTGAAGGTAAGCACTTAAAAAACGTCTGAACTGTACTCTATGCGAAAAAATGCCTCGTCTAGACTTTGTTCTTTGTGGATTAGACAAGGTATACTATAATGGTTTGTTAAGAATAGCTGTTCATTTACTTGGAATAGGGGTATGGGTTTGGCAGAATATAAGTCTCCATACTACGTTAATTTGCGTTTTACACGCTGTACGAAAGTTCGAAAAAAAGAAACAATACTCGACTATTTACGTACGCTTTTTCATTTATAATAAGACAAAAGGAGTTTTTTTATGACAAATGTACTATTTGTATGCACAGGAAATACATGTAGAAGTCCTATGGCAGAAGCGCTCTTTCGCCATTTATGTGACATAGACTCAGTTGATGTAAGATCAGCAGGTGTTTTTGCAGTAGATGGAAGTAATGCCTCACATCATGCAATAGAAGCATTAAAGGAAAAGGGCATTGAATGTATACACCAGTCCTCTAGTTTAACGAATGAGCTTGTCGAATGGGCGACAGTTATTCTCACTATGACTAACAATCATAAACAAGCGGTAATTGATCTTTATCCTCATGTAGGCAGAAAAACCTTCACATTATCCGAATATGTAGGAGAGGAGAATGGGGAAAAACGAGATATTTCAGATCCGTTTGGAGGAACATTAGCCATGTATCGTCAAACGTTATCTGATTTACAAGAACTTATCCAACAGCTAGTGAAAAAGCTACAAAAATAAATAAGGATGATAGATAGTATTTATAGAGAGTATCTATATCTTGGGGGACGAAAGTATGGGCAATAAAAAGAAATATACGTTCAGTTTGCGTTTGAAACTAGTCATTTTCACAACAACACTCGCTTTCATTACATATTCAACGAGTGCGTTTTTTATCTATTTTTTAGTTCATTATGCAGATCATCTTGTTCCTCCGCAAATTTTTACATTAGTGACACTGTTAATGGGAATTTTTTGGTCAGGGGTTTTAGCATACTTCGGTGCAGGGTTTATTACACGTGCTTTGAAGAAATTAGAAGTAGTGGCATATAAAGCTGCGGATGGACATATTAACGAAGATGTAGAGGTAACCAAAAGTGATGATGAAATTAGAGGGTTAAGTCTAGCTTTTAATCAAATGCTCCATAATATGAGAGACATGGTGAAAAGCATCGAGTCAAATTTTTATGCCACGAATGAACAGGTAAGTCAAATTGCGACTGCTTCAAGCAATGCTTCTAAGCAAGCAGAGGATATTTCTTTAACGGTAAATGAAATTTCTCGTGGTGCAGACCAGTCAGCTATGTCAATTCAAGAAACGGCAGCATCCGTAGAGGATATCATTGCGTTTGCAACACAGGTAGAGGACAAGGCCTCTTCATCAGAATCAATGTCAAAACAAATGGTAGCTTCTTTAGATGAAAGTAAGAAAGTGTATGAAACATTAATAAAGGGAATTCAGACATTAGCAGAAGAGAACCAGCAATCTATGATAGCTGTTCGAAGATTAGAAGAGCATGCGAATGAGGTATCTACAATTGTTTCCCTTGTTGGAGATATTGCTAACCAAACAAATCTTCTTGCCTTAAATGCCTCCATAGAAGCAGCAAGAGCTGGTGAACATGGTAAAGGGTTTGCGGTCGTAGCAGAGGAAGTAAGGAAGCTTGCAGATGAAAGCGCAAGAGCTGTTCAAGGTATAAGTGGATTGATTCAAAACATTCAGCAAGAGGTACAAAATGTAGTCGGGCAGATTGCAGAACAGGTCGAAACAGCAAAACATCAAGCTGAAAACGGCCAAACCTCTGCTAAAATGCTTGAAGAAACAACCAATTCAATAGTAAGTGTGGCAGCTGCTGTTAATCAAATTAGTGAACTAGTTCATCAACAAATGGATTCCTTACACAAGACAGGGGCTCAATCGCAGGAGGTTGCAGCTATTGCTCAACAAACTTCTGCTGGAGCTCACGAGGTAGCAGCGGCAATCAATGACCAAACAACAAATATTCACCAAATTAATCAATTAGGAAAGCAGCTTGCAGAGAGTGCAGACCATCTAAGAAAAACCATTGATCGTTTCGATTTATAAGTTTCTTTCTTAAGAGGTTGGGTCAAACTCAATCATTTTTTTAAAAGACGAACGATTATCGTTTGACACAATGTTACTTATTAATATGTTGTGGTGGATGAACCAGTACGTTCCATTCCGCTGCATCCACTTGCTTTCCGCGGGGAGGAAGCTGAGCCTCCTCGGCTACGCCTGTGGGGTCTCACCCTTTCCTCTACCTCCCGCCGGAGTCAAGTGTCTTCCGCTCCATTACACTAGCAATTAACAATCGTATGCATAAATAATAAATGTAGTGACTAAGAATAAAAACCGAACGATATGGGAGATTTTCATTAACATATCACCTGAAAATTCGGGTTTCTCATTAACTGAACACTTAGGTCTCAGCATATTTTTCATTATAAGAAGAAATATAGTATGATTAAGGAAAGTAGTTTTTCGTCTAGATTGTTGCTTTCGGAAAAATTCCAGTTGCCGGATTTTTCCCTTGTACAAGGTTCTTACGTATGAATGATACTATTTTTAAAAATTCATCTGAAATAGCAACAATGTTTAAGAGAAGGACCTTAAAGAAACATCTTATATTTTAGGAGGATATCTATGAAGGTAGCTGTTGCATCTGACCACGGCGGAATAAATATTCGAAAAGAAATCATTTCTTTACTTGAAGAGTTACATATTGAATTTGAAGACATGGGGTGTGAGTGTGAAACCTCAGTTGACTATCCAGATTACGCGCTACCTGTAGCAAAACGAGTAGCAAGTGGTGAATTCGATCGAGGCATTTTAATTTGTGGTACAGGGATTGGAATGAGTATTGCAGCAAACAAAGTAAAAGGGATTCGATGTGCGTTGGTTCACGATACATTTAGTGCTAAAGCAACGCGTGAACATAACGATAGTAATATGCTTGCAATGGGTGAACGTGTAATCGGACCAGGATTAGCGAGGGAAATTGCTCAAGTATGGCTAACAACTGAATATGAAGGTGGACGTCATGCAAATCGTATCGGAAAAATTACGGAATACGAAAATAACGAGAACTAAAGGAAGTCGAAAACATGACAAATTTACATTTGTGGAAGCAGAATTTGCAAACGTTATTGGCGGAATTTCAGGAGCAAGCAAACTTAAGTAAAGACGATCTCCTCGTCATTGGTTGTAGCACAAGTGAAGTGATAGGTGAAAGAATTGGGACTTCGGGAACAGATGAGGTAGCTGAAATGATCTTTAAAGAACTATCTCACCTAAAAGAAGAGACAGGCATCCAACTCGCTTTTCAATGCTGCGAACATTTAAATCGTGCACTCGTTATAGAAAAGAAAGCTGCCAATGCCTATGAAAAAGTTACGGTTATTCCTGTTCGTAAGGCAGGTGGAGCTATGGCAACTTATGCTTTTCAACATATGGAAGAACCAGTAGTTGTTGAACACATTAAGGCGGATGCTGGAATTGATATTGGTGACACGTTTATTGGCATGCATTTAAAGCATGTTGCGGTTCCACTTAGAAGTAAAATTAAATCAATCGGTGAAGCGCATGTTACAATGGCGAAAACAAGACCAAAGCTTATCGGTGGCGCCAGGGCTATTTATGAGCATACCCATGAAAATACATCTTGTCATTAATACTGAGAGAGGAGGGTGACTCAAAAGGTTGTTAAATAACGACCTTTTGAGCACCTTTTCTTTATCTTTCGTGTAGAAACAAATAATTAGGCTTTTTTAATAAAAAGGCTCTGTTAAAGGTAAATGTTGATATTTGATACCTGCTCGAATACTTGATATAATCAATATAAGAACAAACATTCGATGTAGGATTCAAGGTGAGCAAAGCGTTTAGCAACTTGTTAAAGTATCTCGACAAATTACCACATACAAAAAAAGAGCAAGTATATCAGTGGGTTAAACGCTATGTTGAGCCAACATCCTCTGTTGGTGGTCGTTTTCAACCACAAGTGTATGTTTCTGTAGGAACATTCGATTTTGATTCAATTGAAACCAATACTACTTTCAACCGTATTAACGATAAGATAGATATAAGGAGCTGATTGAATGCTTAGTGAAATATTACAAACCTTAATTACACTATGGGGAGGTAAAGATAGTCACCCTACAGAAGAAACGACTAACCAAAATTTAAAAATCCTTAGAAACGAACAATGGTTTAAACCGCTGTTTTCTGAGCATACTGAACTTTTTGTAAAAAATAGGGAGTTGCGATATTTTATTGGGGCTACTAAACCCCAAGAGATTATTAGTAACCCAAAAAAGAAACAGAGATTCGAGGAAGACTTAAAACATTTGATAAATCTCATAGAAAAAAAACACAAATAAAACAAATGGAAAAGTCTTAGTGAACTATGGAAACATTTGTTTAACAACGGGAAACCTCTTAAATATGGGTATCCCATTGTTATGATAAAAAATCAACATTAAAATATAACAGAGCCAATAAAAAAAGAGGGATTCCTTCCCCTTATAGGTTTCCAATTTCCTCTTTTTCTTTCGTTCTTTTATTGTTTTCTGCATTTTTTTACAGTTATGTGCAACGCAAAGAAGCCCCCATTCAATCGTATTTTTTTTGAGGCCACGCATTGAAAAGCGTCTGAACTGCTGATTATGTTTTATTTGTCCAAATACCCTTTCTATATCACATTTTCGTTAGCTATATAATTTTCATCCTTTTTCACTCTGAAGACGTTCACGAATTTTTTTTCGTATTTTTCTGTCGCTTTTCTCCAAACAAATGTATATTGATTTGCATTTGCTTCTATCTTAGTCCCATCAACAAAATAGTGCTCTAGCTTTATCAATCCTTTTTCACGTAGTAACTCTACAATTGAAAAGAAGACTTGATAGATAATGTCTTTCATACGATCAGATTGAAACCGATTGATCGTTCGAAAATCAGGAGTTTGACTACCCGATTTTTTTGTTGTTTAATTATTCTTTAAAAAAGACGGTTTTCGTAGGGGTTTTGCTTCTGTGAATACAATTTTAGATCGATAGTGGAATGGAACGTCCCGGTTTTTACGTTAACTGAATTAAAAAGATAAAAGTATGAAAAGAGGCTAACCCAAGGTCTAAAATCTAGACTTTTGGATCAGCCTCTTTTTCTGTTATAAAGGGGAATGTAATCAGGTAGGTCAGTTAGTGGTCCATACGGAGTGAATTCATCTAATTTTGGTAAAAAATTGTCCAATTCTGCGGTGAACAGCTCAACTCTCGCAAAAAAAAGCGACGATTCGACAAGGAGCAGTGACCGAACCTTTTGACAAACCATTCAAATCTATCGAAAACTCAACGTTTTTAGTTGACATTCACACGTAAAATGATGAAAATAGAGGTTATAAATACAATAAACTTTAAAAAACGAACACAATTTGACTAAGTGCACTTGAATGTTCGTTTTTTAACCGTATACAACCTAAGAATATGAAAAAAGTTTAAAAAATACTAGAAAAACTTTTACATTCAACGTTATATCCGTGTACAATATAGATGGAAATAGACGTCATAAAAAAGTGTAAAATGAACATATCCTACTAAACGGTTACGAATGAAGGGAGATTCAACTAATGAAACATTTACCAGAACAAGATGCAAAGATCTTTGATGCGATTGAGCTAGAACGTAAACGTCAAGAAACAAAAATTGAATTAATTGCTTCTGAGAACTTTGTGAGTGAAGCAGTAATGGAAGCACAAGGGTCTGTATTAACGAATAAATATGCTGAAGGTTATCCAGGTCGTCGTTATTACGGTGGCTGTGAGCATGTTGATGTAGTAGAGGACATTGCGCGCGACCGTGCAAAAGAAATTTTCGGTGCAGAATATGTTAATGTTCAGCCACACTCTGGTGCACAAGCGAACATGGGTGTTTATTTCTCTATCCTTGAGCAAGGTGATACGGTGCTAGGAATGAACTTATCTCATGGTGGTCATTTAACACACGGTAGCCCTGTTAACTTCAGCGGTGTTCAATACAATTTCGTTGAGTATGGTGTTGATGAAGAAACGCATCGTATTAACTATGAAGATGTAGCAGAAAAAGCAAGACTTCATAAGCCAAAGCTAATCGTAGCTGGAGCAAGTGCATACCCAAGAGCAATTGACTTCAAGAAGTTCCGTGAAATCGCAGACGAAGTAGGTGCGTATTTCATGGTAGATATGGCGCATATTGCTGGGCTTGTTGCTGCAGGTCTCCATGAAAACCCAGTTCCATATGCGGACTTTGTCACAACGACAACACACAAAACGTTACGTGGACCTCGTGGGGGTATGATTCTTTGTAAAGAAGAGTTCGGTAAAAAAATTGATAAGTCTATCTTCCCTGGAATTCAAGGTGGCCCGTTAATGCATGTGATTGCTGCAAAAGCTGTTTCATTCGGTGAAGCCCTTCAAGATAGCTTTAAAGTGTATGCACAAAACATCATCGATAATGCAAAGCGATTAGCTGAAAAGCTTCAGTCTGAAGGCTTAACTCTTGTTTCTGGTGGAACTGACAATCACCTTTTATTAGTAGATGTACGTTCACTTGGAATCACTGGTAAAGTGGCAGAGCATGTTCTTGACGAAATCGGTGTAACTGTTAACAAAAATACAATTCCATTTGAAACAGAAAGTCCATTTGTAACAAGTGGTATTCGAATTGGAACTGCCGCTGTCACAAGCCGTGGGTTTGGTTCAGAAGAGATGGATGAGATCGGAAGCATTATCGCTTTTGCTCTTAAAAATCATGAAGACACTACTAAGCTTGAGGAAGCAAAGCAACGTGTTGAAGCATTAACAAGTAAGTTCCCTTTATATCGTAACCTGTAAAAAATATGAGCCAGATTTCTACTTTTAGGAATCTGGCTTTTTAGCGTAATTTGTCATTTAACACAACTAAACAAAAGTAGTTAAAACATCTTGAATCCTTGATATTACTGTGGTTGAGATGTTTTTTATTAGAGAAAAAACAAAAGATAAGTGTTATTAACATGTCTAAAAGAAGAGAAGTAGCGGATTCTATTCATAACTCTATCTTCATCAATCGGACCATATTGTTGTGCGAAATATTTCTAACTCAAATTGAGGATAGTCTACATTACTCAAGTAAAGGTTAGACAATTCAATACGGAATTGAAGGGTTATATAGATGGGTCAAATGATAGAGCAACGTCTTGAAGGGCTCTCCCTTAGTCGAATAGAACTTGATTTAGTAAGGATAAAAGTGTTATAAGCTTGATGAAAAGGTGTTAGAATTTACCGTAACAGTATTTAGGCTGACGAAAATCTACCCGATGGGGTGTTGTAAATCATAATGCTTGGGCTTAATGAATATGGTGAGAATGCAATAATTCTACGAGAATAAAAGAGTAAGTTGACGAACTTCTGAAGGTAAGGACCTAAACTGTTGAGTTATATCTACTATTAAATAAACTTAGGTGCTTCCTGTAGACCTGTTAATGATGTCTTTTTGATCCGAATACTTCATTAGGAATGCGTTATAGGCTGCTAATAATGTCATATAATGTGGTTCCTTTTTTATATCAAAATCCCTTATGGGGTAATACCAGTCAGATAAAGACTTATAAAATAGCAATTATTTTATTTGCATACTACTATATTTTACATTTTTTCGGGTTTTTTAGGAGGTCGACATATGAAGTGGATGGGTTAAATATTAGTGGATTACCATTTGATTTTGAGTTATTAGAATATCAATTTTATTTGTCTGTTTTTGAAGGTGAACAGAAGTTACACATGTACTTTGCATATAGCACCTTATTATTTAAAAACAGGAAACAATAGAGACACACTTGCAACAGACTATATTCAGACGTTTGAACAATTAATAGAGAATCCAGATATTACTCTTAAAGAGGTTCAACTAGATAACTTAGAAAAGATGTATCACAAAAAATAGAGGGGGGACAGGATTGAAAAGATTATCTATCTTATTCGTGTTGCTAATAGTACTAATGGGTGGAAGCTACTACACTTTACGGTTAGAGAATATGACGGATTGGTTAACCATTACCATAACATTGGCAATGATTACAGTTGGTCCAACACTAATTTACTTTTTAATTCTCAGACCAAGGTCGATGCCAAAACTATGGGTTTATCTCTCGCTTCTAGCATGTTTATGGGCTGCATACCTGATAATTCCATCATCACAAAGAGGTTATTTAAACACAATGCTATTTTGGCTTCTGCCTATAATAGAAATTAGTGTGATATTAATTGTGGTTTATGGGATAGTCAAAGGTGTTCGTGGGTATCGATCAATACAATCAGATGAAAAACACAACTTTCTAGAAGTAGTGGAGATTGCACTTGAACCAAAACTAGGAAGAGGCTTTGTTTTACATGCAGTTTTAACAGAACTAAGTGTTATTTATTATTCCATTTTTATATGGTTTAAAAAGCCAAGTATCAATTCAAATGGTATTTTTACGTATCATAAGAATTCACAAATTAAATCAATTGTTATTTTATGTTCTATATTAATTTTTGTAGAGGGAGTGCTGTTTCATTTTCTTCTTCAAATGTGGAGTGAAATTATTGCTTGGATTTTTACCGTCCTAAATGTTTACGGTTTGCTCTATATAATAGGGTTATATAATTCAGTAAAGTTTTTGCCACATGTTATTGGGGAGAATTATTTAATTATACGTCTGGGATATCAGAGTGGTATTAAAGTGGAAATTAACAATATAGAAAGTATCCAAACTGCGAAAGCAAGTAGCATCACGGATAAGGTATCCAAGGACACGTATTACTCATTGTTAAAGATAGATTCACCTCAATATGAAATTATTTTAAAAGAACCTGCTTTAATGAAAAGTTCCTATGGAAAGACAACCTATGTCAATTCGGTTGTATTTAGAGCGGATAACCCGAAGGAACTTATGGAATCTATTAAGAACATTCAAATGTCTGATTCAAATAATAGGGTGGAGGAACATTTATAATAGATACAAATCTATTTTCACCCTACAAATAAGCGAAAATTCCTACATCGAAGACCTATAATTCATAGGAAGAATTTCACACTCTTGCGATCCTGTTGCAGGAGTCAATATGACTATAGTTGAATTCCGAGCAATCAAGGGTATCAAAGCTGGTGATTACATTACGATGGACTATGAAACGGCGGAAGAAATCTTATATCAGAAGTTTTCATGCTTATGCAATAGTTTCAATTGTAGAGGAATAATCGTAGGAAAAGCAAAAATTTAGTATGGTTTGGTCATCAAGTACATGAAGGAATAAAAAATAATAATTGGAAGGTGTTGAATTATGTATAAATGTGTTAAATATGAAGGAAAACAATATTATGGGAAGCAAATGTTATTACATCTAACAGAATGTAATGATAGTTTTGCGAATAATTCTCTTAATTAAACTTGAAACTAACGTTGTTTTTCTGTAAAATCTATTGAAGTGTCTAAGAAAAGGAGATGTTTTGATGGGGAAAGTATATGTGTTTGATCATCCATTAATTCAGCATAAACTTACATATATTCGTGATGCAAAAACAGGTACGAAAGAATTTCGTGAGCTTGTAGATGAAGTAGCTAGTTTAATGGCATTTGAAATTACAAGAGATCTACCTTTAATGGAAGTAGATGTTGATACACCTGTCACAACAGCAAAGTCAAAGGTTTTAGCAGGGAAGAAATTAGGGATTATTCCAATTCTTCGTGCTGGCTTAGGTATGGTTGATGGAATTTTAAAGCTTATACCAGCCGCTAAAGTTGGACATGTTGGTCTGTATCGTGACCCAAAAACTCTTCAACCGGTTGAATATTACGTGAAGCTTCCATCTGATGTTGAGGAGCGTGACTTTATCGTTGTCGATCCTATGCTTGCTACAGGTGGATCTGCTGTAGAGGCGATTAACAGCTTAAAGAAACGCGGTGCAAAAAACATTAAGTTTATGTGCCTAATTGCAGCACCAGAGGGTGTGGATGTAGTAAAGGAAGCTCATCCTGATGTTGATATTTTTATTGCTGCATTGGATGAAAAGCTAAATGACCACGGATATATCGTTCCAGGATTGGGCGATGCCGGAGATCGTTTGTACGGAACAAAATAAGATTGAAAAGAAAACTTCTAGGGAGGAGTTTTCTTTTTTTTGTCTTGAATAGTAGAATACGGACCCTTATATCTATTTCCAGTCTGTAGTACCCCTTTTGGTACCAAAGAATCATCGAGGCACTGAGTGGGTGATTAAGCTATTTTTTCTAAATTGACAACTCTTTTAACCAAAATGGTAAAAAGTCTGTTATACTATAAGGAACATAGCGAACAGAGGGGAGAAACGAAAAAATGAAAAATGAGTGGAAGTTATTGGTGGAGATTTTTTTCTCCTTTTTAAAGATCGGACCGGTTACGTTTGGTGGTGGTTATGCAATGATTCCACTAATAGAGAGAGAAGTGGTTTCACGTAAGAAATGGGTGAAAGTCGAAGATGTAACAGATGTTTTTGCAGTAGCAGGATCGGTGCCTGGCGCTATCGCTATTAATTCAGCTACATTTATCGGCTATCGTATTGCCGGAATAAAAGGGGCTATAGCTGCAATGCTTGGAGTAATGCTTCCCACATTTTTCATTGTTATATTGTTAAGTATTTCGTTTCTCATGTTTAAAGATAATCCGAAAATAGAAGCGGCCTTTGAAGGAATCCGCCCAGCGATCGTCGCGTTAATCGCAGTTGCTGCGTTTAAAATTGGTAAAAGTGCGATCATCGATAGAACTACATTCATGACGGCTGGAGTGACAGTGTTGCTCTTGTTCGTTCTAAATGTTCACCCTATATTAACGATTGTATGTGGTGCGACTGTAGGAATTGTTTTAGTGAAAGTGAAAGAGAAATTAGGGTATGCGGTAAAGCTAGAAAACCAACAGGAAGAAAGCTATCAAAGCCCTGATTATTACCTTGGTTCAGGTATTTAAAACACGGGGGTGAGAAAATGGTTTTGTGGGATTTATTTAAGACTTTTTTTATCATTGGTTCTATCTCCTTTGGTGGCGGTTATGCGATGATTCCGGTTATCGAAGCAGAAGTCTCAAGACATGGATGGATGACAACGCAGCAATTTACAGATGTAATTGCTGTCGCGGGAATGTCTCCAGGACCTATTGCTACAAATAGTGCAATCTTTGTGGGCTATCAAACCGCCGGAATGCCGGGAGCGATTGTTTCTGCGTTAGGAATGCTAATCCCACCACTAATCATAATCTTACTTGTTGCCACCTTTTTTTATAAAGGAAATAAAAATAAAACCGTACAAGCTGCTTTTTATGGATTACGTCCTGTTATCGTCGGCTTAATTGTTTATGCAGCAATCAAGTTTGCGTTATCAAATCAAATGATTGGCGATTTTTCTTATCATACAGCTAGTTTAGTAGCAATCTGTTTGTTATCATTCTTAGCATTAACACGTTTTCGAATGCACCCTATATTTGTCATTATTCTCTCAGGACTTGTTGGAGTAACCCTCTATTCTTAAATGGTATCGGAATCAGTCTATATAGTTAAATAGAATAGGAAGTAAAAAGTTGAAGCTAATCCATTCAACGTGAATAACCTACTCTAATGAGAGACGTTGTTGTATTCAAAATACGGCAGCGTTTTTCCTTTTCATCTACATATCCCATCTACATATCCCTTTTATATATAATTTCATCACTCATTTTACTGATAATTCCTGCATCTAAATAAGCAAAATTCTCCATGCCTTCACATGTTTCCCTCTTCCTTCGCACATGCTAGTAATGAGGTGATAGATGATGAGGAAATTCATACGATTCATACCTATACTTATTATAATATGCACACTATTCGACACTCCTATTTTACATGCAGAAACATACCCTAATAAGCCTGAGCTTCCAGAAGAGGAAAAGGAAGCGATAAATAGAATGCTTGTGATCGTTGATTCCAATTCCTACGATGCTGTGAAACATAAGGTTGAGAAAATGAAAAAAGTGAAAATCCTACATACGTATGAGCATGCGTTTCATGGGTTTTCTATAGAAGGAGATCCGCTAGTTCTTCAAACCATAAATGAGCTAGAAGGGGTTCGCCATGCAAGTGAAGTGATAACGTATGCTCCTCATCTTATGGAAAATGTGACGTTAATCGGTGGTGATGAGGTACGTGGAATGTATGATCAAGAAAAACGACGATTAACAGGAAAAGGAGTGAAGGTGGCCGTTATTGACACGGGGGTTGATTATCATCACCCTGACCTTGATCAAAACTATACTGGTGGCATGGACTTTATTGATGGTGACGAAGATCCCATGGAAACATTGGCTGAAGATGGTGATGAAACATTACACGGAACACATGTGGCTGGCATTATTGCGGCAAATGGAAGGCTAAAAGGTGTTGCCCCTGAGGCGGAGATTATTGCTTACCGAGCACTAGGTCCTGGTGGTATGGGGTCATCGGATCAAGTGATAGCAGCTATTGATCAAGCAATCGAGGATAAGGTAGATATCCTTAATCTTTCCTTGGGAAATAACGTGAATGGTCCTGATTGGCCGACGAGTCGTGCACTTGATCGAGCAGTTGAGGCTGGAATTGTAGCAGTAACATCTAGTGGTAACTCTGGTCCAGGAGTGTGGACAGTAGGTTCACCTGGAACGTCTGCGAAGGCTATATCTGTTGGTGCTTCCTCACCCCCGTTAAAAAAACCATACTTACAGATTGCTGGACTGAAGGAGAAAATAGTGATTGAACCGTTACAAGGAGCAAGTCCGTGGGATCTCACCTCTGTTCATCACATTGTAGAAGCGGGAATTGGAGAGAAACAAGACCTATTAAAGGATGTGAAGGGGCAAATTGCCCTTATTGAAAGAGGGAAGCTTTCTTTTACGGAGAAAGTATTGAATGCCAAGGATGCTGGTGCAAAAGCAGTAATCATATCAAATAATCTGAAAGGGAATTTTATCGGATCATTAGAAATCCCGGTTGAGATTCCAGTAGTCTCTGTTTCAAAAGAAGATGGAAACAAAATAAAAAAACAGATACAGAAATCGCAATCCTCTGTAAGGACAATCTTTCAAGAAGAAAAGGATACGCTAGCTGATTTTAGCTCAAGAGGACCTGTTACGAATACATGGGCAATTAAACCAGATGTGGTTGCGCCGGGTGTAGCAATCGAAAGTACTGTACCAGATGGTTATATGGCATTACAAGGGACAAGTATGGCGGCTCCGCATGTTGCAGGTGCATGTGCACTTATAAAACAAGCACATCCAAATTGGAACCCCGAACAAGTGAAAGCATCACTGATGAATACAGCATCAAGGCTTATTGATAAAGAAAAGCATCTTTTAAAACCAACAGAGCAAGGAACAGGACGGATTAATATAACGAAGGCAATTGAAGCCGAGGTGTTAGCTTATCCAGGTAGCTTTAGTTTTGGGAAATTCGAACGTCATCAAACTAGGGCGAAAAGAGTTTGGACACTTACGCTAGATAATCAGTCTGATGATAGACAAAAGATTTCATTTGTTACTCCTAAAAGTAAGCAAGGTATTTCATGGTCGTTACCTAAGACGATCTATTTAGAGAAGGGAGAAAAAAAGGAGATGACAATAGGAATTGACATCACACCATCCTTAGTTGAAGCTGGCATTCATCAAGATTGGTTGGAACTAGAGCAAGGAAATCATATTCTAAAGCTTCCATATCTATATGTGATCGATGAGCCGAACTATCCGCGTGTAATGGGCTTTGAATTTGGCTACAGTGATAAAAAAAACGCATATATGTATCAAACCTATTTGCCAGGAGGAGCAGATGAGCTAGGAGTAGCATTATACGATCCAGATACAATGGTGTTTCTAGGATTTTTAGATTGGAAGAGAAATGTTTCGAGGGGACTTTTTGAGAGGGAAATTAATATAGAAACTACAAAATGGAAGGATGGCGTATATAAAGCAATCCTTTTTGCGAAAAAAGATGGACTGGAAAATCAAGTAGAAGCAGATATTTTACTAGGTGAATAATTAATGAACATAATTATGTCAAGAGGAAATGTGAACAATTTGTGATGTTTCTTACAAAGTTGTGAACTAATAACTTGAAACAGATTGACATGTCCAATATGCTATTGTATGCTATACGAGGGTGTAATGATAAGGTTTTCAAAACCTGAAAAAACCCACAGTTTAACCCCTAAATCCGTTATAAATCTATAGTGAGGATTTATAAAATGCGACAAAAAAACGCCATCCACTTTATGCGATGGGCCTCAAGGCAGCTATCCTTTCTCACTTAGTAGGACCGACAATTATTGGTGTTTTTGTTGGGAGATGGGTAGATAGCTATTTTAAATCAGAGCCTCTGTTTTTAATCGTAGGTCTTCTGCTCGGGCTAGGAATTGGAATTTACGCCATGTACCATTTAGTCCAACACTATTTTTCAGGAGATTAACATTTCATGTTTGATTTACAACTAATGTTTCACAGTTATAAGAAGTACATATTCTATCTACTAGCCCTTTATGTATTGGGCTGGGGGCTAACGGATTATCAACAGATCTTCTTAGGCCTCATTATTGGAACAAGCATCAGTTTTTATAATTTGTGGATGTTGGTTAGAAAATCTACTCAATTTGGAGAAGCGCTAGCAAATGGGCGGAAAGTGACATTAGGAACAGCCACTAGAATGGCTTCAGCTATTGTCGGTGTTTTTTTTGCCTTGAAATTTCCTGAGTATATAGATTTGATAAGTGTAGTTTTGGGATTAATGACGATGTACGTTGTCATTATGATAGATTTTTTATTGAAGCATTTACGTTAATAGCTGGAAGAGAGGTGAATCAATTTGAATCATGGAAGTCCTGTGATAGATTTATTTGGTTTAACTTTTAATTTATCAAATGTCTTAATGATTACTATTGCAAGTGCGATTGTCTTTTTAATAGCTATTATTTGTACACGCACACTAGCAATGAAACCTACCGGTGCACAGAACTTCATTGAATGGATATTAGATTTCGTAAGAAACATTATCAGCAGTACAATGGACTGGAAAACAGGTAGTCGATTTATAACACTAGGCTTTACAGTGTTACTATATGTTTTTGTATCAAATATGTTAGGGTTACCTTTTGCAATTATTGTTGATCATGAACTTTGGTGGAAATCACCAACAGCAGACCCTGCTATCACATTAACACTTGCAGTAATGATCGTAACTTTAACACATTATTATGGTATAAAAATGAAGGGTGCAAAGGAATACGGGAAGGAATTCTTCCGCCCGATGAAATTTATGTTCCCTCTTAAAATTATTGAGGAATTCTCCAATACGTTAACACTTGGTCTTCGTCTTTACGGTAACATTTTTGCAGGTGAAATCCTGTTAGGGTTGCTTGCAGGTCTTGCTATAGGTGGATACGAATCAAGTCTATTTAGCGGTATATTTGGAACAATCGTTGCTGCTGTGCCGATGTTAATCTGGCAAGCATTCAGTATTTTCATTGGATCAATTCAAGCATTTGTATTTACAATGTTAACAATGGTGTATATGGCGCACAAAGTGAGCCATGACCATTAATTATATATTATAAAAAATGTATTTATACTCAAGGAGGAATTATATAATGGGAGCTTTAGCTGCTGCAATTGCAATTGGATTAGCTGCATTAGGTGCAGGTTTAGGTAATGGTATGATCGTATCACGTACAGTAGAAGGAATTGCTCGTCAACCAGAAGCGAAAAATGATCTTCAAACAACAATGTTCATCGGGGTTGCGTTAGTAGAGGCGATTCCTATCATCGCTGCTGTTATTGCATTTATCGTAATGTTCCAATAATCGTAACACTGTATTATAAATCATGGTTCATAGTGGCGAAGTCGTCTCAAAACGAGAATCTTCGCCATTCCTTTATGTGGAAATCACAATTATGTTTGACTCTTTAAAAGGATTATTATTCTTTTATCCTAACAATTTGTGCTGGCTGTCATGGTCTTTTACACACGATATAATGGTGTTTGTGATCTTTAACCAAGCACAAATTCATATTAAGTATGTTGAATCCGTCATATTTTTAAATAATCATAACCCATCATGGAACTCTTGAAGGGAGTGAAACCGAGCTATGTTAACTTTTGATCTTGCATTAGGTGCTGCTACAGGCGGCCTAAATACAGGTGATATTATATTTCAGCTTGTTATGTTTCTTGTCCTATTAGCATTATTAAAGAAATATGCGTTAGGACCAGTTATGAACATAATGAAGCAACGTGAAGAACATATTGCTAATGAAATTAACAGTTCAGAAGAACGAAATAAAGAAGCACAAAAGCTAGTTGAAGAACAGCGTGAGCTTTTAAAACAAGCACGTGTTGAGGCACAAAGCTTAGTTGAGAATGCGAAAAAGCTTGGTGAGCAACAAAAAGAAGACATCATCCAAGCAGCTCGCTCTGAAGCAGGACGTCTTAAAGACTCTGCACTTAAAGAAATCGAGCAACAAAAGGATCAAGCTGTTGCAGCATTACGCGAGCAGGTTGCGTCTCTATCTGTTATGATCGCATCTAAAGTTATCGAAAAAGAGTTGAATGAACAAGAGCAAGAGAAATTGATCAATGACTACATTAATGAGGTAGGCGAAGGTCGATGAGCAAAGGAATCGTTGCAAAACGTTATGCGGTAGCTCTTTTTCAACTTGCAAAAGAAAAAAACTCGGTTGATCAAATCGAATCAGAATTACTTGTTGTAAAGGAAGTCTTTACATCAAATAAAGAACTAGCAGAAGTTCTAAACCATCCTAAAATTAAAAATGAAACGAAAAAATCGCTAATTAAAGAAGCGTTTACAGGTCTTTCAGAGGCTGTTGTTAACACATTGTTCTTATTAGTAGATCGTCATCGTTCAGACGTAGTTTCAGGCATGGTAGAGCATTTTGTTGAAAAAGCAAATGAAAGTCGTGGGACAGAAGATGCGATTGTATACTCTGTTCGTCACCTATCAGAAACAGAATTATCTTCTATTTCTGCTTCTTTTGCTAAGAAAATCGGTAAACATTCATTACGCCTACAAAATATTGTAGATCCAAGCTTAATTGGTGGAGTAAAACTACGAATTGGCAATCGTATTTATGATGGTAGCGTTAGTGGAAAGCTTGAACGTATAGAGCGACAATTAGTCGCGAATAGATTGTAGATAGGGGTGAAACTCATGAGCATCAAAGCTGAAGAAATTAGTGCGCTTATAAAAAAGCAAATCGAAAACTATCAGTCTGATATAAAAGTTAGCGATGTTGGTACTGTAATCCAAGTTGGGGACGGTATCGCTCGTGCTCATGGCCTCGACAATGTCATGGCTGGAGAGCTTGTAGAATTCGCAAACGGCGTTATGGGTATGGCTCAGAACCTTGAGGAAAATAACGTTGGTATTATTATTTTAGGACCTTACACAGATATCCGTGAAGGTGACGAAGTTCGTCGTACAGGACGCATCATGGAGGTTCCTGTAGGTGAAGCATTAATCGGTCGTGTTGTAAACTCATTAGGACAACCAGTTGATGGTTTAGGCCCAATTGAAACAACAAAAACAAGACCAATTGAAAGTCCAGCACCTGGTGTTATGGACCGTAAATCTGTTCATGAACCACTTCAAACTGGTATTAAAGCGATTGACGCTCTTGTACCAATTGGTCGTGGACAACGTGAGTTAATTATCGGTGACCGTCAAACAGGTAAAACATCTGTAGCAATTGATACAATCTTGAACCAAGCAGATCAAGATATGGTATGTATCTACGTTGCAATCGGACAAAAAGAATCAACTGTTCGTGGAGTTGTTGAAACGTTACGTAAGCACGGTGCACTAGATTACACAATTGTTGTAACAGCTTCTGCATCACAACCAGCACCAATGTTATTCTTAGCTCCTTATGCTGGGGTAACAATGGGTGAGGAATTCATGTATAACGGCAAGCACGTTCTTGTTGTATACGATGATCTTTCTAAACAAGCTGCGGCTTATCGTGAGCTTTCACTATTACTACGTCGTCCTCCAGGTCGTGAAGCATACCCTGGTGACGTATTCTACTTACATTCACGTTTACTAGAGCGTGCTGCAAAATTAAGTGATGCAAAAGGTGGAGGTTCCCTAACTGCCTTACCATTCATTGAGACACAAGCAGGTGACGTTTCGGCTTATATTCCTACAAACGTTATCTCAATCACTGATGGACAAATCTTCCTTCAGTCTGACCTGTTCTTCTCTGGCGTACGCCCAGCGATTAACGCAGGTTTATCTGTATCTCGTGTTGGTGGTTCAGCGCAAATTAAAGCAATGAAGAAGGTTGCGGGTACGCTTCGTCTTGACTTAGCATCATACCGTGAACTTGAAGCATTTGCTCAATTCGGTTCTGACCTTGATAAAGCAACACAAGCAAAATTAAACCGTGGTGCTCGTACGGTTGAAGTACTGAAGCAAGGTTTAAATAAACCATTAAGAGTTGAAAAGCAGGTTGCTAGTCTATATGCGTTAACTCGTGGCTTCCTTGATGAAATTCCTGTAGCGGATATCACTCGTTTTGAAGAAGAGTTCCATGCATACTTAGATCAAAACCATGCTTCACTTCTTGAAGGAATTCGTACAACTGGCGGACTTCCAAAAGATGAAGATATGAAAGCAGCGATCGAGAGCTTTAAAAAGACTTTTGCTGTATCAGAGTAAGGAAATATGTATCTAAGTGAAGGCTGATAGCTTTCACTTAGATTGTTAATAGAGATCAAAAAGGTGGTGAGAACCTTTGGCATCATTACGCGATATAAAATCAAGAATTACGTCTACGAAAAAGACAAGTCAGATCACAAAAGCAATGGAAATGGTTTCTGCAGCAAAGCTAAATCGTGCAGAAAACAACGCTAAGGCTTTTGGACCTTACATGAACAAAATTCAAGAGGTAGTTGCAAGTATAGCAAATGGAAGCTCTGATGTGAGC
Source organism: Bacillus weihaiensis (assembly GCF_001889165.1). Lineage (GTDB taxonomy): Bacteria > Bacillota > Bacilli > Bacillales > Bacillaceae > Metabacillus > Metabacillus weihaiensis. The sequence continues at coordinate 170,786 of NZ_CP016020.1, forward strand.
CATCCGATGCTAGAAAGCAGACCTGTAAAGCGTACTGGCTACTTAGTCATCACTTCTGACCGTGGGTTAGCAGGTGCATTCAACAGTAGTATTCTGAGAGCAGTTTATCAAGCGGTTCAGAAGCGCCATAAATCAAATGATGAATTTGTAATCATTGCAATTGGTAAAATTGGTCGTGATTTCTTTAAGAAGCGTGGCATGAACGTCATTTCTGAAATAACAGGACTCGGCGATGAAACGAACTTCTCTAGCATTAAAGATATCGCAAGCAATGCCGTTAACATGTTTGCAGATGAAACGTTTGATGAGCTTTACATGTACTACAACCATTTCGTAAGTGCTATCCAACAGGATGTAACAGAGAAGAAGCTTCTTCCACTTTCAGATATTTCTTCCGATTCTAGACTAACTTCTTATGAGTTTGAACCGAATCAAGAGGAAATCCTTGAAGTGTTATTACCTCAATATGCTGAAAGTCTCATCTACGGAGCATTACTTGATAGTAAAGCTTCTGAGCATGCAGCACGTATGACGGCTATGAAGAATGCGACTGACAATGCGAAAGAGCTTATTAACGGCTTAACATTACAATATAACCGTGCACGTCAAGCAGCGATTACTCAGGAAATTACTGAGATCGTCGGCGGAGCTGCGGCATTAGAATAGGTTATAACATAGCTTCAACCTAGTGTTGTTGTCTAGCTTCAGCGCCACCTCTCTGAGTCATAAGAAGAGTAGGAAATGAAGGGAAATAACCCCCTTCTTTTCCTACACGGTTTATGATTGTCCCGAGGCTAAGCAAGGCGCTTACGCATTTTTTAGATAGGAGGGAAAACGATGAATAAAGGACGCATTACTCAAATTATGGGTCCGGTTGTTGACGTAAAGTTCGAAAGCGGTCAACTTCCTGACATTTATAATGCCCTTACAATTAAAACAGACAGTATCGATTTAACGTTAGAGGTTGCCTTACATTTAGGTGATGATACAGTTCGTACTGTTGCCATGTCTTCAACGGATGGACTTGTACGTGGCACTGAAGTAACAGATACAGGTGCAGCGATTTCTGTACCAGTTGGTGACGTAACTCTTGGTCGTGTATTCAACGTTTTAGGAGATAACATTGACTTGGATGAACCAATTCCAGCAGAATCTCGTCGTGACCCAATTCACCGCGAAGCACCTAAGTTTGATCAACTATCAACAGAGGTTGAGATTCTTGAAACAGGTATCAAAGTAGTAGACTTACTTGCTCCTTATATCAAGGGTGGTAAGATCGGTCTATTCGGTGGTGCCGGTGTAGGTAAAACGGTATTAATTCAGGAGTTAATTAACAACATCGCTCAAGAGCACGGTGGTATTTCCGTATTCGCAGGTGTTGGTGAGCGTACTCGTGAAGGAAATGACCTTTACCATGAGATGACTGACTCTGGTGTTATCAAGAAAACAGCAATGGTATTCGGACAAATGAATGAGCCACCTGGAGCTCGTATGCGTGTTGCTCTAACTGGTCTTACAATGGCTGAATACTTCCGTGATGATCAAGGACAAGACGTTCTATTCTTCATGGATAATATTTTCCGTTTCACACAAGCAGGTTCAGAGGTTTCTGCCTTACTTGGCCGTATGCCTTCTGCCGTTGGTTACCAACCAACACTTGCGACAGAAATGGGTCAATTACAAGAGCGTATCACGTCTACTAACGTTGGATCTGTTACATCTATCCAAGCAATTTACGTTCCTGCCGATGACTATACGGATCCGGCTCCAGCAACGACATTTGCTCACTTAGATGCAACAACAAACTTAGAGCGTAAATTATCTGAAATGGGTATTTACCCTGCGGTAGATCCTCTTGCATCAACTTCACGTGCCTTATCACCTGAAGTTGTTGGAGAAGAACACTACAATGTTGCACGTCAAGTACAACAAACTTTACAGCGTTATAAAGAGCTTCAAGATATTATTGCTATCCTAGGTATGGATGAATTATCTGAAGAAGATAAGCAAACTGTTGCACGTGCTCGTCGCGTTCAGTTCTTCTTATCTCAAAACTTCCACGTTGCAGAGCAGTTTACTGGTCAAAAAGGTTCTTATGTTCCTGTTAAAGAAACTGTTCGTGGATTTAAAGAGATTCTTGAAGGTAAGTACGATCACCTTCCAGAGGATGCGTTCCGTCTAGTTGGACGTATTGAAGAAGTAATTGAAAGTGCAAAACAAATGGGTGTAGAAGCCTAATTAAGGGACCTAGGAGGGTATGAGTATGAAGACAGTATTAGTTAATGTCGTTACTCCCGATGGCCCAGTTTACGATGCAGACGTAGAAATGGTGAGTGTTAAAGCTCAAAGTGGTGAGCTTGGTATTTTACCAGGTCATATTCCTATGGTTGCCCCATTGCGAATTGGAGCAGTTCGCCTAAAGCAAGGGAGCAGCACTGAATTCGTTGCTGTTACTGGCGGCTTTATCGAAGTACGACCTGACAAGATTACGATCTTAGCACAGGCAGCTGAACGTGCAGAGTCAATCGATGTGGCTCGTGCAAAAGAAGCAAAAAAACGTGCAGAAGAGCGTCTGAATCATAAAACAGATGATATCGACTTTAAACGTGCAGAACTAGCACTTCAACGTGCCATCAACCGTTTAAACGTAACGAAATAATGGAAAAAAGATGGTGCAACTATGTGCCATCTTTTTTTGTTGATAAGAAATTTCCTGGTAAATAAGTACATAAAAAGGTTAGTGTAAAATAGAAAATAGGATGAAATAAATACAGGAATTGGAATTTTTAATAGGGAAGGTTTAATCAATCCCAGCTAGATCGATATAATATTCGCTTTCTAGCACCACTGTTATTCTACTATTGAAAACCCCTTTATTAATTGTTGGCTGTGTTCATGTTTTACATGTTTTATGTTGACTTTACTCTGTATTAAGTGGAGTCTCCAGGGAAAGCGAATACCTGTAACAGAAAGCAACCACTGAGTTTCTCAGAGCTAATATTTCAAGGATAGATGTAACCGCTTGTATTTCAATTACATTAGTCTGATAAGGTAACACCAAGGTTGAGCGAGTAACGAGTATAAGGGAGGGGGAATTGGGGCTTAAATGAATAGTTTAAAGAGAGTGACGTACAATATGAAAGGATTAGTAGATCATGTTATACACTTCAGAACTAATTCTTTTCTAATACGAAAAAACCACACCTATAAGGTGCGGTGGGAGAAAGGATAGAGATAGCAACGATAACAGGTCAGCTAGCTTCATTCCTTGCAGAACTTTTTCATCCGCTCATAGCGATGTGTAAGTACTCCACTACTTGCGTCCTTTTTCATTAAATACAAATGAGAAAACATGTTTTCAAAGAATAAATGGTTTCGACCATAACGGATACCCATTGTGTATTTTTTATCCTCAAAGGCATATTCCTGTACAATCCACTCTGCGTCACTCCCGTAATTGCGGATAAGAGTCTCACAAACATATAGACTTAAACACTGTTCTACTTCTTCGATTGTTACTTGTAAATCAAAGAAAAGATTTTGCTGAAATAATGAAAAGTAAAATTCTTCTAGTTTTTGTAGGCTTTGAATTGTATAGGTAAACGGAATAGTGAATTCCTCGCATAATTGTTCTAATAACGATAGTTGTTCTTTTCTCAATTCATAGAAATAGGCTTTTGCTGCGAATAGATTATCGAAAGAAAGCAATTGTTTGCCATATTCCTTTGTTATTACATTATCGTGGTCAAAATGAGGTTCCATAGCTGACTCCTCCTGTCTCCATTTAAGGAATGAATATACCTGAAAAAGTATATCACGTGAGACATGAAGTTTAAATCTGTAACAGTCTTTTCATAATGGAGGGAAATTTTAGGATCTTTCCTTACATAAAATAAACAAGTTACGGTAAAAACCTGATGTTCCTATTAATAAGTAGAGGTGGTTTATATATAGTTTGAAACCTTGAATGGTTGGGAAACGTACTAATTATGAGGGGTATTACTTTTAGATTGTAAAATTCAATGATGTATTCGTTAAAAATTTATTAATTTTAAAAATCATTCATGTTACAGAACTTTCTTTATATAATGGGAAAGGGTATATACCAACTGAAAGATTGTCAAACTTTTTTTAATCATTAGGCAAAAATATGCTTGTTTTTCTAAAAAATTCATGTATGATTTAAATTGCTTTCTGTCTTTTCTTTATACTATCTGAAAGTCTTTCTTTGGATTTTGAAACGATAGGGGAAGAAAAACGAAGGCTAACGCCATGAATTCCTAAAAAGCGTTAGTAAGTGCCGATAATGAATGGACTATACACTCCGATCTAATGTAAAAGGGAGCAATGATATGCTTACCATTATGGGTGTGCCTTCATTCATGCTTTTGTAGGCGCGTCATATTTTTAGATTTGGAGGGATTAGTGTGCCCGATTATGGACAAATAGCTCTAATCAGTATGCTTGTAAATCTTATGTTCATGGTCATCACATGGTGGGCTTTACAAGCGTTAAACATTGAGAAATGGATAAAACCGGGCAAAGTGGTTCAAGCAAGAGCACTCTTACTATTATTGACGATTGCAATAGGATCTATGGTTAGCAGTTTCTTCCTGGATTATTTGCTTTGGTCACAACAGCTTCCATCACTTTTTTAAAAAACATAGCTTCGTCCTTATACCTGTGTTTATAGGTATTAGGAACTGGGAAAAGAAGCTACATAAAGCGTAATGTTAGATAGTGGCTCACAACTTGAGTTTTGTCTAAATATGACGAGTTTTTCCACGTATGAGTCATGTCTATCCGGTAACAATGTTACTAAGGAGAGGACGTGACCGGATATGAGAAAAAAAGAATGGATAATGGCTGTCGTTATTTTATTTCTAGGATTAAGTATGGTAAACAATATAGGGGCACAAGGGAACGATTCGAAGCTTGAGCTTATATCAAGTGCTTTGGAAAAACGAAACATTGAAGTTTCTGAATGGTCCTTATATTCAAAAAAGAATATTGAAAAAAAATCAATCTCTGAAGTGAAACAAATGACAAGTCAGTATCGTCAATATACATGGACTTTTATGAAAGAGAATGATGTGTTTAAAGCAGTCGGTATACGTAATGATGAAGAAAAAGCTGTTACCGAAAAGTTTCAAATCATTACTACCCTCACAAACCACCATTCACAAACGTATATGTTATTTGAGGTATTGGGGACGAAAGAGATTGATAATTGGAATGCGATGTCAGAAGCAATCCATGCGCAAATATTCGACATATTTCAAGAAGATTCTGCAATATATGCTTGTATGATGGGTACAGTAAGTGATAAGATGAAAGATAGTTTAATTAATGAAACCGATATTATTTTAGGACTTTTTCAAGCTGAGCCTGTGGAAGAATTAACAGAAGAAAACTTCCTCTCAATATCAGCTGAAACCCCATTATGGGAAGACTTTATTCCAACAAATGACGATAAAATGAATATGCAAATTGCATTACGTACTGACGGATTGGGCGGTAAAACTACGGTCGTTATAGGAACACCAATCATTACGTCTGAATATTAATATAGAGAAATTGGGACGCGGAGGGGAATACTTTGGATAAAATCATCGTCCGCGGCGGTCGTAAGTTAAACGGTACTGTGAAAGTTGAAGGAGCAAAAAATGCCGTTTTGCCAGTTATCGCTGCATCATTGTTAGCAAGTAAAGATAAAAGTATTATAAGTGATGTACCTACGCTCTCCGATGTGTATACAATTAATGAAGTTCTTCGCCACTTAGGCGCAGATGTCCATTTTGAAAATAATCAAGTAATTGTAGATGCATCAAAAGAGCTGTCAACAGAAGCACCATTTGAATATGTAAGAAAAATGCGTGCATCTGTATTAGTAATGGGAGCTTTATTAGCACGTAATGGTTCTGCACGAGTTGCATTACCAGGTGGATGTGCTATTGGTTCTCGTCCTATTGATCAACATCTTAAAGGCTTTGAAGCAATGGGTGCAACAATTCAGGTCGGTAACGGCTTTATTGAAGCACAGGTAGAAGGAAGATTAAAGGGTGCTAAGATTTATTTAGACTTCCCAAGTGTTGGCGCAACAGAAAATATTATCATGGCAGCATCATTAGCTGAGGGAACGACTGTTATTGAGAATGTTGCAAAAGAACCTGAGATTGTGGATTTAGCAAACTATATCAACGCTATGGGTGGAAAAATCCGTGGTGCTGGTACTGGAACAATTCGTATTGAAGGTGTAGAAGCATTAAATGGTGCACATCATACGATTATTCCTGACCGCATTGAAGCAGGAACATTTATGGTAGCAGCAGCCATTACGCAAGGGAATGTCCTTGTCCAAGGTGCTGTACCAGAACATTTAACGTCTCTTATTGCAAAAATGGAAGAAATGGGCGTAGAAATTATTGAGGAAAAAGATGGACTTCGTGTAATAGGACCAGAAACATTAAAATCCATTGACCTTAAAACAATGCCACATCCAGGATTCCCAACAGATATGCAATCACAAATGATGGCACTACTTCTTCGTGCAAACGGAACAAGTATGATTACAGAAACAGTTTTCGAAAATCGTTTTATGCATGTAGAAGAATTCCGTCGAATGAATGGAAATATTAAAATTGAGGGACGCTCCGTTATCATCAATGGACCAGTTTCTCTACAAGGTGCAGAAGTAGCAGCGACAGACCTTCGTGCTGGAGCAGCGTTAATTCTAGCAGGCCTTTGCGCAGATGGTCACACTCGTGTAACAGAGCTGAAGCACTTAGATAGAGGATATGTTGGCTTCCATCAGAAGTTAGCAGGCATTGGTGCAGATATTGAGCGTGTAACAGAAGAAACAGAAAAAACATCAACAGATCAGCAACAACAAGCAGCTGTATCAGATTAATATGCCTTCATAAAAGGAGCAGGATTCTTACGGGATCCTGCTTCTTTTATTTAGGATCCAAGTTTGTTGTTGTGACGACTTTACTAGAATACCTATATAGACGTCATTATATACATGGTAATTAGTACTTTTTTAAATGATTCGGTTGTTGTGGTAATTGGTATTGATGATGCTCTTATTGGTGGTGTCAGTTTTTGTTGAAAAGTGAATAAATGCTTGATTTTCGAAAATAAAATAGTGAATGTCGAAAATAAAATGCAGGATTTCGAAAATAAATAGAGTGAAAGCGAAAATAAAAGGAACATTTCCGAAAATACCCCCTTTTTAACCCGATTATCAGTCATAAAAGCTTGTCCATCCCCATATGATGAACTATAGACATTCTACTCAATCTAACCAAATGCTGATGGAGGCTTAGTTCATGAACTCAATTAAACCAGTTTTCACTGTCTTAGCAGGATTATTTTTTATTATTTTACTTATTCCTACGCTACTTGTTACGCCATTTATGGATCAATCAAAGGGGAAGCTAGGTGAGGAATTAACAGTTGCAAAAAAAGAAGTGCCAGTATTGGCTGAATCTCCTGTTGATATTCCTGTTTACCGATCTCAATTGAAAGAAATTGAAAATATCCCATTAGAAGAATATGTAGTGGGAGTTGTTGCTTCTGAGATGCCAGCAGACTTTGAGCTGGAAGCCTTAAAAGCACAGGCTTTAGCTGCTAGAACATATATTACGAAGCAAATGATGAATGAAAAAGCATTGAGTGCACCAGAAGGATCAATTGTTACAGATACACAAATACATCAGGTGTATAAAAATGTAGAGGAATTAAAAAAGATATGGGGCAAAGAATATGAGGAAAAAATAAATAAGATTACCGAGGCTGTTGCTGCAACTCAAGGTCAAATTCTTACATATGACAATAAGCCAATCGATGCTCTGTTTTTCTCGACAAGCAATGGGTTTACAGAGAATTCTGAAGCCTATTGGAAAGAGGAAATTCCATATTTACGAAGTGTAGAAAGTACGTGGGATGAGGAGTCGCCAAAGTTTTATGATCAAAAAATCATTTCCGTTCAAGAATTTGAGAAAAAATTAGGCGTGTCAATTGAAGAAGGGACAGTTGGAAAAATTACAGAGCTCACCCCTGGAAAAAGGGTAGCAAAGGTTGAAATTGGTGGCAAAACGTTTACTGGTAAAGATATTAGAGAAAAGCTGGAGTTAAAGTCTTCAGATTTTACTTGGGAGTTAAAGGGTGACTCGATCGTGATTGAAACAGAAGGCTATGGTCACGGAGTAGGCATGAGTCAATATGGAGCAAATTTCATGGCGGTTGATGGGAAAAATTATGAGGAAATTGTTTCATACTATTATAAAGGAACTGAGGTTGGAGCCGCGGAACCATTTTTATCGAAATATACAGTGAAAAAATAAGAGCCGTAGTAGGCTCTTTTTTTATAGACTTCAAAACTTATTACATAAAAGACGAGCGTTAAAGGAGAGTGTTTATCACTAATAAGATCTTATGTTCAATAGATAAACGCTCTTTTCCTCTAGTAAATGACTCATTCATACTTAATATTTACCCCTCTTAAACCAAATTCTCTTAGCTACATAGTACGAAATGAGTACCCCTGTCGTATCTTTTACAAAATCAATGATAGTCGCAGAGCGTTCGGGTACAAAGGACTGGTGAATCTCATCGGTTAGTCCGTACAGGATGGCGATGATGGCTGCGAAAATACTGGCTCTTTCACTCCATTTATTGTGAGCCTTAAGCGCGAAGGCAATTAGCCAATAAAGGATCGCAAACTCAATTAAATGAAGAGATTCCTTAAGTAAATCATCAAAGGAAAAGGGAGTTTCAACGATTGCATCTGCTGGAAAGCTAGAAAGTGTCCAAATGACTCCCATATATAAAAGTGGTGCTGATGTAAGTAAGAATTTTTTCATCACTAAAAGACTCCTTTTTATCCTTTTTAAAAAATAAGTAAAAATCATACATACTATTATAACCATAGCACATACTAAGTTTTTAAAAATTTTTCTAATAGATGTGTATATAATTCAGAAATTCTGTTCAGAATGATTTTTGAGGTGATGATAAATGAGAGAGGAAGAAAAGCAACGTACTTCTCAAAACACAAAATTACAACAATTTTTTAGAAAGCGTTGGGTATTTCCGGCAATTTACCTAATGAGTGCAGCAGTTATTCTTACAGCAGTTTTATGGTATCAAGGAATTAGTAACGATGTCGCAGAGGATTTAGAGAATAATGATCAAGGCGAAAATATTTCCCTGACAAATGAACCTGAAGCAGTAGAGGTTAATGCTTTAAAAGAAAACTTTGCAATGCCAGCAATTGATCCAGATGCGGTTCAAGTAGTGAAAAAGTTCTATGAGGCTGATGCATCAGCAGAAGATCAAGAAGCAGCGTTAGTATTCTATAACAATACGTACCGCATGAATAAAGGAATTGATATTGCAAGAGAAGATCAAAAAGAGTTTGATGTTGTTGCATCACTTAGTGGTACAGTGACAAAAGCTGAAAAAGATCCGATTTTAGGCTTTGTTGTTGAAATTGAACATGAGAATGAAGTTGTTACAGTATACCAATCTCTAGCAGACGCGAATGTACAAGCTGGTGATAAGGTACAACAAAACGAACTAATTGGGAAAGCGGGAAAGAATCTTTACAATGAAGAAGATGGAATCCACGTACACTTTGAAGTTCGTCAAGCAGGAAAAGCTGTAAACCCATTAACATATATGGATAAGCCGGTAACATCCATTGAAACAGCAAAAGAAGAAGCTGAAGTAGAAGAAGAAGCTCCAGCTGAAGATACAGAAGCTCCAAAGGAAGACGCTGAACAATCTCCAGAAACAGACAAAGATGCTGAAAAGGGAGAAACTGAAGGTAGTGAACAATCAAACGAGCCTGAGGCTTCTAATCATACATTACAATCGTAAGACTCTTCTAAGAGGTTGGTCTCCAGTGAGATTAGCCTCTTCTTTTTTCTTGCTTTATGCTGTGTAAAAGCGGTATGTAAGAAGACTCCCGGACGACTGCGGAAAGGACGAATATCTCTTGCAGAAATCAACATCCATGGTTAAGAGTCACTTTCTTTAACAAAACAAGGAAAAACATATACCCCAATCCACCACCTACAGTATTTAAAAGAAGATCATCAACATCAAAAGCCCCAACCCAAAAATAAAACTGAAGGCACTCCACAGAAAGAGAAAGCATAAAAGTCCCCACTATGACGGAATACACCCTTCTTAAAGAAGGGAAGAGTAGAGGCAGAAACACCCCAAATGGAAGAAAGGCTAGAATGTTTCCAACAAACTCATCTGTTAGAGAAAAACCGTCATAGCTTCTCATATATCGATTGATTGTTTCAAAGGGAATGAGATTATAGGTGCGAGTCCCCTCAATCGATTGACGGTATTGAGAAAAAAATAATAAATAAAATAGAGTGGCTAGATAAATCAGAAAGAGAAAAAAAGACATCCCTTTTATAGCTCTTTTCATAAAAAGTCTCCTATCACCATTATTTTTTCCTGATCAAAATGTGATTGCTTTAGTCTATTTTCAGCTAGAATGTTGCTTCGGTAACATTGTAATATGATGGAAGGCTCTCTTCAAACAGAGAGCGTCTTTTTTTCCTTACCTACAGGATATTTCTCTCATTCAAAGTCCCTTACATTAAAATACCATAGGCTAGTCATTTCTGTTAGAGGCTTGCAAGATCTGTCGATAAAATAATTAACTGAATCTTCCTATTTTTATTGACCGGTTAGTATGTTCATTGCATAATTATAAGGGTAAAAGAGAGGGAGGAGATGTTTATATAAGATAAAATGATAACGCTTACAAATAATGAAGGAGGATTCAATTGCTTATTCTACTTTTCTTGTTTGGAGTTACAGGATTTAGTCTTGTTATGTGCTTAAAAAAGAAAAAACCTCATTTTTTACTCATCCCTGTTGGAACCATACTACTCTACTTAGTCATACAAATCGCACTAGTACCTGCACCATTTCTAGAAACCTTAAAATTTATTTTTAGCTTATCTTAATCTGCAAACCAATTTAATATGGAGGTGCCTTATGAAGAAAATTGATAAAAAGGTAGCAGATGCGTATTTCAAAGAGCGGACGAGAAATATTGTCATCTATTTACTCATTGGTTTTGTAGCATCCTTTGGAGTTGTGTTATTTGCGGAGCCTTTAAGCGCAATGACGATTAACGGGTTTCCTTTTCATTATTTTATGGGAGCTCAAGGGGCCATTGTTATTTTTATTATCCTATTATTTGTTAATGCGAAGGTAAGTGACACTATTGATAAAAAGTACGGAATTGATGAAAGTAAGAATGTTCAGCTAAGTACTGGAAAATCGGTCGAACATTCCTGAGTATATCCAAAACGAAGAGAAATAGGGAAAAGGGGGATCTTCATTGGACGGTCAATTTCTTGTTTCATTAACCATTATCTTACTTACATTTGCTTTGTATATAGGAATCGCGGTTTACAATAAGGCAAAGGAAACCTCAGACTTCTATGTAGCAGGCCGTGGTGTCCCACCAATTTTTAACGGGATGGCCATAGGGGCAGATTGGATGAGTGCTGCATCCTTCATTGGTTTAGCAGGAACGATCATGCTCTTAGGTTATGATGGTTTGGCTTATATTATGGGGTGGACAGGTGGATATTTGCTTTTGACGTTTTTACTAGCCCCTCAGCTACGGAAGTATGGTCGTTATACTGTTCCAGAGTTTATCGGAGATCGTTATAATAGCCATACAGCAAGGGTGATCGCTGCTATTTGTACGATTATTATTAGCTTTACGTACTCGATTGGGCAATTATCTGGTTCTGGGGTAGTTATCGGTCGTTTGTTTGAGATTGATGCCAAGCTTGGTACGCTTATTGGAGTTGTGTTAATCGCATTTTATTCAGCGTTTGGTGGAATGAAGGGGATCACCTGGACTCAGGTAGCACAATATATCATTTTAATTATTGCCTACTTGATTCCGGTCATCTTTATGTCCCTTCAAATTACAGGTAATCCAGCACCGTGGTTGTCCTACGGAAAGATCGTAGAAGAAATGGGTGAGCTTGATCGCCAGCTAGGAATCTCTGAATATTTTGCCCCATTCACGAACGGGACGAAGTGGCAGTTTATTGCTTTAATGTTTACACTTTTAGCTGGTACTGCAGGACTTCCACACGTTATTGTTCGTTTTTACACCGTTTCTACGATGAAAGCTGCAAGATGGTCTGGAGCATGGGCATTATTGTTTATTGGACTCTTATATTTAACAGCACCAGCCTATGCTGCCTTCTCACGCTTTATTTTAATGACAAAGGTAGCAGGACAGAAAATATCAGAGCTTCCAGATTGGACTGCATCCTGGGTAAATACAGGGAAGCTACAGATTGCAGATAGTAATAGTGATGGGATCTTGCAATGGAATGAATTAATGATTGCCAATGATATTGTTGTCATGGCAACGCCAGAGATTGCAAACCTCGGTATGTTTGTGATCGGTCTTGTGGCGGCAGGTGCGATGGCTGCGGCGCTTTCAACGGCTGGAGGATTAATGATTTCGATCTCTTCCTCATTTGCACATGATATCTACTATCGCGTGTTAAAGCCTCAAGCCTCTGAGAAAAACCGATTAGCAGTGGCGAGATGGTCCATTGTGATAGCAACAGTGTTGGCAGGCTTAGTTGCATTAAACCCACCAGGGGCGATTACGCAAATCGTCGCATGGGCCTTTGCGCTTGCGTCAGGAACGTTCTTCCCTGCTTTATTAATTGGAGTCTGGTGGAAACGCTCCAACACATATGGAGTCATCTCAGGTATGTTAGCGGGTCTTGCTGTCACGCTAGGCTATATTTTTGCAGCGAAATATGGTGGTTTTATGATTTTAGGTATTATTGATACAGGAGCGGGTGTCTTTGGTGCTACAGCTGCTGTCCTAACGAATGTTATCGTTTCACTAGCCACAAAGCCTCCTTCGATACAAACACAGGAAGAGGTCTTGAACCTACGATATCCTGAGCAAATGACATATAAAGATGGCGAGGTTTGGATGGATTAATAGAATATGTACTTTTAACCACAAAGGGTAGTCTTTGTGGTTTTTTATATAGGAGACTTTCTATCTACGAAATATATATAGTAAAAAGTAATCCTACCAAAGGTTCAAATAGAGGAGAAACCATTTATTTATAAGAGTGAATATGGTATTTATTGTATGTGGTAAGCGCGGCCTATAAAGATTAATTAATTCTTTTCACATAAGGGAGGGATCAAATAGATCTATAAAACAAATCACCCCACCAATTTGTACCATCAACCTTTCATTTTCGTAGCAAATGAAAGGAGTAAAAATCGTTCTCAAAAAGAAAGACTGAGAGGATCATAGCTACAACGTGATCACATCTACCTAGTGTTCGTTTACTTGGTCTTAATAGATGTTTTATGTCATGCAAAAAAAAGACTTCTGAGACAACGTGACGATGCGTATATCAAGAGTGATCGCATAATTTTACATATTAAAGCACAGAGAGGATAGGATGATATGAAAAGGCTGAGTGTAATAATCACGTTATTCCTTGTATTAATGGGGTGTAGTCAAGAAAGCAATACAGAAGCAAATACTGAAATTGATGAAGAAAAACAGCAACAAATTCTTGACTTTGTGAATACTGACATCAATCAGATCGCGTCCTATGAAACGAAAGCGAATGAAATCTTAGCAACAGTTTCAGGTGAGAATTTTAAAAATGACCAGGAGCTTTATACGGTTTTAACAAGTCAGGTCATTCCTGAGTTCGAAAAGGCAATGGCAAAGGCGGAAGAACTTGAGGTAACAGTTGAAGAATTGGAACCTATAAAAAAGAAGGTCGTTGATGCATTAGATATTTATTACGAAGCTCTCCTGCTCGAAAAAGAAGCATTAGAGAATACAGATGAAGTCCTAATTGAGCAGTCAAATGAGAAAGTTGAAGAATATATGGTAGCAATGGATGAGTATCATAAGGAGATGGAAGAGATCACAACGAAATACGGGATAGATTATCAGAGGAACTAGGTAATCTAATGGTCGGAACGTCCAGCTTAATATTGGCTGGATTTTTTTTACATATAAACATATTCATATTTTGTACGAAGTTTAAGTGTCTAGCCACACAAGGCTGACCATGGAGACCTAAAAAACTTCATTCTTTACCATTGAAATCAAGATAGAAGATATGCCACATTGCCCTCTCCAACCATCGACAAATTTCTCGGGAAATAATCAAAAATGAAAGAAAGAGAATCCTCACTAAAATTCTTTGATTTAGCTAGAAAAGTGGCATGATTTCAAAAAAAATCAAATAAACCCTTGTCCCTCTTGACTTTTCTTGCATATATCTTAATCCAAGCTAATAAACTGTTACAAACCTATCAAAGAGAGTGTTTGAGGTGAGGGATCGTGAGTATAAGCCTAAATCGCTGTAAGAGAGTCATCATACATTCTTCTAAAGTCAGTCATCTAATGTTTATTCGTATGCGAAGCTCATTTCACACTTCTCACATCCATATTAGGGAGGTCGAGTGGTGTGCACGATTACATCAAAGAACGCACAATCAAGATTGGGAAGTATATCGTGGAGACAAAGAAAACAGTTCGCGTCATTGCGAAGGAGTTTGGTGTTTCCAAAAGTACCGTTCATAAGGATTTAACAGAAAGGTTACCTGAAATAAACCCTGATCTTGCGAATGAAGTAAAGGAAATACTTGATTATCATAAATCAATTAGGCATTTACGTGGTGGAGAAGCAACGAAACTGAAGTATAGGAAAGACGAAATTTTAGAGGAAGAACCAGTAAAGTAAACGTTATCTATACGATTCTTTGTAAATCGACAATTCCCTACATATAGCTGAAAATTATTTTACAAAATCATACTATTTTCACTATTTTATGATACAATATTTAATTAGGTTAAACTATTTCGGGAATGAAGATTTGCAAGGAGGATATAGATAGAATGTTTGCGAGGGATATTGGTATAGATCTTGGTACTGCGAATGTACTAATCCATGTTAAAGGGAAAGGTATTGTCTTAAACGAGCCGTCTGTTGTTGCGTTAGACAAGAATTCAGGTAAGGTTCTTGCTGTTGGAGAAGAAGCTCGTCGTATGGTAGGACGTACTCCTGGGAATATTGTTGCAATTCGTCCATTAAAGGATGGAGTCATTGCTGATTTTGAAGTAACGGAAGCGATGTTAAAACATTTCATTAACAAGCTGAATGTAAAGGGTTTATTTTCTAAGCCACGTATGTTAATTTGCTGCCCAACGAATATTACGTCTGTTGAACAAAAAGCTATTAAAGAAGCAGCGGAAAAAAGCGGTGGGAAAAATGTATTCCTTGAGGAAGAACCAAAGGTAGCAGCAATTGGTGCCGGAATGGACATCTTCCAACCATATGGAAATATGGTAGTTGATATTGGCGGTGGAACGACGGATGTCGCAGTATTATCAATGGGCGATATTGTCACCGCCTCTTCAATTAAAATGGCAGGGGACAAGTTCGACGCTGAAATTTTAAATTACATTAAACGTGAATACAAGTTATTAATCGGTGAACGCACGGCTGAAGACATTAAAATTAATGTTGCAACGGTATTCCCAGGCGCACGTTATGAAGAGATTAGCATTCGTGGACGTGATATGGTGACAGGGTTACCTCGCACAATTACAGTGAATTCAACTGAAGTAGAATCAGCATTACGCGAACCAGTTTCTGCTATTGTACAAGCGGCGAAAAGTGTACTTGAACGTACTCCTCCTGAGCTTTCTGCAGATATTATTGATCGTGGAGTAATACTAACAGGCGGTGGCGCTTTGCTAAATGGCTTAGATCAACTGTTAGCAGAAGAGTTAAAAGTACCTGTACTTGTTGCGGAAGCACCTATGGATTGTGTGGCAATTGGGACTGGGATCATGTTAGATAATATGGACAAGCTACCTCGTAAAAACTTCGGATAACTAAAAAAGAGCCTTAGGCTCTTTTTTTATGGTTAATAAGTAGTTGTCTAGTTCAAGTCTTTCTGAGGTTTTGTTCTAGTTCGTATTACTTCTTTAATGTCATCCAGCTTCCAACGTGATGAACGGCAAAACCATGAAAGCTTGAATAGGAGCTATAGTGGGCTGAAACAAGATCTAGTTGCTCATTCATAGCTGCTTGTCCTTCTTCAAAAAAGGTTAAAAAGCCATCTTGACCAAGGTTCATTGTTTCTACGGCAAGTGTGATTTTTTTCTTTGAGGCTTGTGCGTACGTCATCTCATTTTTAACAAGCTCAATGATTCCGTTTGCCCCAAGTGCCTTATCACGATACGCCATGATGGTTACTTCATCTGTTTGCTGAATCGCCCATTGTGCCAAATTACCTTTGCCATGACTATTACGGAATGTCATTTCATCAAACCAAAAGGGAATGTCAACGGCAAATGAAACATATAGAGAAGCGGCCGTGTTTTTAGCAACCAGTAGAGCGTCTTGATATTTTTTAACAGCTGCATTGTAAGTAGTTGTCCACTGTGATGTTAAGTAGGGTTCGATATCAAGGTGAATACCTGAGAACTTCTCAGAAGACTTTGCACCCTCTTGATAGGATTTCACCCAATCTAAGAAAAGAGTAAATGCTTTCGTAGACGGTCCCCAATGAGGAGCTCCATCTAAGGCATAGACGTTCATATTCTTTTCATTAGCTTTTCGAATAAACGATTTATACACATCTAGTTTAATCGAACGGTTGATTTGTAAGTAGACATGGGAAACCTGCTTGTCCACTAAAAATTGAAGGGTAGCATCTGGTTCACTGACAATTTTTTGAGTGTCCCAAAGCCAGGTAGAGATAGAGGTTGTTTCTCCTGCTTGTGCTTTGTTACTCATGCCAAAAACTCCAAGCTGACTAGTTAATAATAAGAAAATGAGGATACTTATAAACGAACGTTTTTTCATCGTGGTTTCTCCCTTTCCGGCCTAGGCCCAAAGAAAAGGAGCCTGGCAGCTTGGCGACCATACAATGATGACATTGGGTAGGCCCATAGCTTTGCGTCCTTGCCTTTCGACAAGTTTGCCTTTTTCAGTTTTTTTTATAAGTATATAGGCACGGATTTATTGTGCATATAGGTTGATAGTCCTGGTTTTTTAAGAAATAAGCTCTTTTACACGTAGTGATTACTTTTCGCAGGCACTCGCCATTAAGGCAAGAAGTGATACATCCCAACAGCCGACAAATTCAAAAAGCCTTCTGTCTTTCACTCCAATGAACTAAGAGTAAATGCTTGCTTCCCTCACAGGATGTCTGTCCTCTTAAATACAAGATTCATCTAATACAATGTAGTGTAGCTCTTTCTTCAATTGAATGATGACTACATTTACTAAAAGTGGTAGATAACAATCATTTCCTAAAAAAATGTAATGAGAAAAAAGAACATCTCCTTTATAATGGAATATAGGGAATTCTGTCGAAAAAGAATTCAAATACAGTTCGGGAATATGATGAAGGTGGGAACACGATGTTAAGAGGTTTATATACTGCAACAGCAGGAATGGTAACTCAGCAAAGACGTACTGAAATGCTTACGAATAATATGGCGAACTCAACTACTCCGGGTTATAAAGCCGATCAAGCTTCTGTTCGTGCGTTTCCAGAAATGCTTTTACAGAGAATGGACAATAAATCACCATCAGCTAAAAATGGAATGGGCTATTATGGTTCAACAACGATTGGACCAATTAACACGGGCGCTTACTTACAGGAAATAAGCAGTCAGTTTGCCCAAGGTAGTCTAAAAGAAACAGGCTTATTAAGTGATGTGGCCTTAATTGAAGAAGCTGTGCCTCTTAACCCGGAAACCAATGTAAAAGGAGCACTCCTTTTTGCGGTGGGAAATGCAGAGGGACAGGAAAGATATACACGTAATGGGCACTTTACTTTAGCAGATAACGGAACCTTGCTTTCTGATGGTAACGCTGTTCTTTCTACAACAGGTGAGCCAATATCAATTCAGACAAGCAACTATCAAATAGCTGCTGATGGCTCTATATATAATCTAGATCTTCCTCCTGGAGAACAATTTATTGCTCAAATTGATGTTCGCTTTGAAGAGGATGTACGTAATTTAATTAAAGAAGGAAATGGCATCTACCGAACGGCTAATGAAGCGCCACTACCGACTGCATTAAATGATGAAAATCTTCGCTATACTTTAAGACAAAACTATGTGGAGAATTCTACAGTTGATGTAGGAAGAACCTATACAGATATGATGACTGCTTATCGTTCTTTTGAAGCGAATCAAAAAGTATTACAGGCTTATGATAAAAGTATGGATAAGGCCGTTAACGAAATTGGCCGCTTATAATAAGAGGAGGTACTCCTAGATGTTACGTTCAATGATTACAGCGACGAATACAATGGGGCAGCTACAGAAACAGTTAGATAAAATAGGTCACAACCTATCCAACATAGATACACAAGGCTACAAACGTACTGAAACAACCTTCTCAGAGCTTGTTCGTCAACAGTTTAATAATCAAACGAATGAACGAGAAGAAGTTGGAGAACAACGTTTGAATATGGAGTACGGAATTCGTCAGGGCGTTGGAGCGATGATGAATAGTACAATTGCTTTTACTCAAGGGAGCATTAAGCAAACGGACCGTGCGCTTGATATTGCTTTAACTGTACCAGATCAATTTCTTCAAATTGAAGTAAACGGTCAAGTTAATTACACAAGAGACGGTGCACTGTATTTGTCTCCAACAAATGATGGAACAAACCGCTTTATGCTTTCTACTTCGAGCGGAAACCTTGTGTTAGATAGCAACCAAAATCCAATTGTCCTTGACGATAACTTCCGTGATATTACAATTTCAAAGAATGGTATGCTATCAACTGTTCCAAATAATGAAGAGGATGTACCACAAATTTTTGAACTGGGTGTTGTAAAAGTAGATCGTCCTCAAATGCTTGTTCAAAAAGGGAATAATCTTTATGGAGTTAAAGATCTAGGGGATGCACAACTAAATGAAGTGTTAACCTTCTTAACTGGTGATGAGATTTCTGTGCAGCAAGGTACACTAGAAATGTCGAACGTAGATTTATCAAGAGAAATGACCGATTTAATGGTTTCACAGCGTTCATACCAAATGAATGCTAAATCCGTCACATTAGGCGATCAAATGCTGGGATTAATAAACGGCGTAAGATAGGAGTCTAGTCTATTGGTTGCGAAAGAAACGTCTAAAGCAATGAGTCGAGAAGAAGTGAAAAAATCGAAAAAAGCCAAGAAGCAAAGTAAGAGTGATGAACAACAACAAAGTCAGAAAAAGGTTCGTATTCGTCTTGTACCTATTTGGCTACGAGTTGTTCTCGTCTTACTCTTAATGGCAGCTGCAACAGTGGCTGGACTCGTTGTTGGCTATAGTGTTATTGGAAGTGGCAATCCTGAGGATGCCCTTAACCAATCTACATGGCAGCATATTCTTGACTTAGTTGAAAAAAAGTAAGCACGAGGTTATACTTTTAAAAAAAGAGGCTGGGACATAAGTGTTTCAGTTTATGAGAAACCCGAACTATCAGGTGATATTTTAATGGAAATCCCCCATATCGTTCGGTTTTATTCTTAGTCACTACATTTATTGTTTATGCATACGATTGTTAATTACTAGTGTAATGGAGCGGAAGTCACTTGACTCCGGCGGGAGGTAGAGGAAAGGGTGAGACCCCACAGGCGTAGCCGAGGAGGCTCAGCTTCCTCCCCGCGGAAAGCAAGTGGATGCAGCGGAATGGAACGTACTTGTTCTTACACCACAACATATTAATAAGTAACAAGGTGTCAAACGATAATCGTTCGTCTTTTAAAAAATGATTGAGAGTTTTTACTCTGTTGGAAGAGATTCATACTTGTTTGTATGACGAAAGGAGCACTTACATATGTTAACTACTCAAGAAATTAAAGATATTATCCCACATCGTTATCCTTTTTTATTAGTTGATCGTATCCTTGAATTAGAAGAAGGAAAAAAAGCAGTTGGCATTAAAAACGTAACGGCAAACGAAGATTTTTTTAATGGCCATTTCCCTGAATATCCGGTAATGCCAGGTGTTTTAATCGTCGAAGCTCTAGCGCAGGTTGGCGCAGTTGCGATGCTGAAAAAAGAAGAAAACCGTGGTCGTCTTGCCTTTTTTGCAGGAATTGATAACTGCCGCTTTAAAAAACAGGTGGTACCAGGAGATCAATTGCGTCTTGAAGTGGAAATTACTCGTTTAAGAGGCTCCCTAGGTAAAGGAAAAGCAATTGCTACAGTTGATGGCGAAGTAGCCTGTGAAACGGAAATAATGTTTGCATTAGGTGAAAAAAAGAGTGAAGAATAATTCATAGAGACAAAGGATCTAGTCATAGGTCCTTTGTCTCTTTTTTTCCCATAAAGGTTTCATTAAAAGAAAACTTGTCTAAATAAAGCATAGCAGCATATGAAAAAAACATGAATGAAAATGAATGGATTGGGCATCATAAGCAAAGACCAAAACAATAACGAAGGTCAACATCGAAAGGAGCAATAATTATGAGTAAAAAATGGCTATTAACTTTATCAGGTTCACTTTTAGCAGCGATGATCGTGACAGGTTGTACAGACGATCAAGATCCAGCACCACCGGAAGACACGATGGAAGAAGATCCAGCTGAAGAA
Source organism: Bacillus weihaiensis (assembly GCF_001889165.1). GTDB lineage: Bacteria > Bacillota > Bacilli > Bacillales > Bacillaceae > Metabacillus > Metabacillus weihaiensis. Next base: position 191,470 of record NZ_CP016020.1, read on the forward strand.
AACGGTGACATGGATATGGAAGAAAACATGGACGAAGCTGGCGAGGAAATGGAAGAAGGTATGGATGAGACTGGTGACATGATGGAAGAAGGTACGAACGAAGGCGAAGATATGATGGAAGAAGGTGCTGAAGAAGGTCAAGACTTGACTGAAGACGGCACTGTTGATGAAGAAGAAAATAACGAATAATTTTGTTCAAAGAAAAGGTGACCTTTAAATGAGGTTACCTTTTTTATGTTAGTGATAGTATCCTTTTTATAAGGATAATCCTTCCAACAGACGTGAAATCTACAAATTGCAATAAATTCCTCCCGTAATTGAACCATTTCATACATAAATTCACATCTACCTTGAATAGGATGTAGAGAACCGGTTACGTACTTTACAAAGAAGAGGTGAGTGATGATGAATAATCCTAATGCTCCTTTTGCGCATCATCTAGACTATATGAAAACGTACCAACCGTTCTATAGTCGCTTTGATCCTTGTCCACCGATTGGTGTGAAATACTATTCCACTCCACCACAATTATATATGGGTTTTCAACCACCAGGTTTACAGCAGTTTTCTCCTAAGGAGGCTTTAAAGAAAGGTACGTTATGGGCAGCGCTTTATGATCCTTATAAAAATCCGTACGAAGGAAAAAGGAGGACGACACCATGACGAATAAGCAGCTTCCAGATGAATATTACACGCTACTTGAAGACATTCAAGCCATTGACTTTGTCCTCGTTGAGCTGACACTTTATTTGGATACACATCCAGATGATAGGCAGGCACTGCAGCAATTTAACCAATGTGCCGCACATAGTAAGCAGCTAAAGCAAGTATTTGAATCGAAGTTCGGTATGCTTCTTCAATATGGAGGAAGCTACGCTGATGCGAAATGGAGCTGGGGAACAGCCCCATGGCCTTGGCAGGTATAGGTATACGAAAAAAGGTCGGGCTCTAACCGGCCATACATACGAAAGGAGATCGACTATGTGGGTATATGAAAAAAAACTACAATATCCTGTAAAGGTGAGCACTTGTAACCCAACACTAGCCAAATATTTAATTGAACAGTACGGAGGGGCAGATGGAGAGCTTGCAGCAGCACTTCGTTACCTCAACCAGCGGTACACGATTCCAGATAAAGTAGTTGGACTGTTGAATGATATTGGAACAGAAGAATTCGCTCATTTAGAAATGATTGCAACCATGATCTACAAGCTCACAAAAGACGCAACTCCTGAACAATTAAAAGCAGCAGGCATTGCGCCACATTACGTGAACCATGACTCAGCGCTCTTCTATCATGACGCAGCAGGAGTTCCATTTACAGCCACCTACATTCAAGCCAAAGGAGATCCAATCGCTGACCTATACGAAGATATCGCAGCTGAAGAAAAAGCAAGAGCCACCTATCAATGGATCATCAACGTATCAGACGATCCAGATTTAAACGATAGTCTGGCTTTCCTAAGAGAACGTGAAATCGTCCATTCCCAGCGCTTTAGAGAAGCTGTAGAGATTTTAAAGGATGAGCGTGATCGGAAGAAGATTTTTTAGTATAGGGCCGCCTTTGTGCGGCTTTTTTTATGGTAACGAAGTGAGGTTGGGGGCGCTGAGACTATGAGGTGCGTAAAAACTATGGGAGTGATACAACTATGAGCACCGCAAAAATTAAGGTTTGATAATGATAAGGTAAAGTTAGACGCATTCTGCCTAAAGTTAAACGATTCGGTAAAGCGGGCTACTAACAAGGTCACTTAAACAGAGAAATACCTTCTTACTTTGACCTCCTTCAGCCGTAAAAAGCCGCACCTTTAAAGATGCAGCCATTTATAACTTGGTGGTTTCCTTCCGTTCTTGCATTCTTTTCTTAAATTCAACCATCAAGCCTTCTTTTGCCAACCCTTGTTCCATCAAGGTTTGGAGCAGTTCTGCTGGATCGTGGACAGGTCTTGATGTTAATAAGCGTCCATCTAATAAGATCGAGATGTTCGGTTCAAGTGGTGTGATAGTTTTCACACGAGCGAGGATTTGAGCGGGTGCGTTTGTTTTTTTAGAAATGGTGACAAATACTTTCTTCTTTTCATCGGCGTCCAATAAGGTTTGAAAGTACGATTGAAAATTGTCTGGGATAAGTGCTTCAATGAGCCAGGAATTCTCCCCATCTTCACGATTGACAACAAGTCCATCGATTAACGGAATTTCTTCTGGAGGAGCTTCTTTTTCTTCGTCAAATCTCAATTTCAAATCGACAAGCTTAAATGTTTTCATTGACGTTCACCCTCACTTGAGCTTTTCCTTCATTATACCATATGAAAGCGCTCAAAAAGAAAATCTCTTATTCTGAGATCTTCGTTGCTTTTTCCACAACTGACACAAGGATATCCTCAATGAGCTTGCGGTCCTTTGTTTTTGCAAGCAAAAGCTGTTGAAGCATAGAGGCCATTTTAGGCTGTTTCACTAAATAATCAATGATGTGCAAGAACGATTCTTCTGTTTCATACTTACCATATACCTCATATAAGTATTGATTCGTTTGGTTGTCTTTTCCGATTAAATGACCGATACTTACTTGAAAAACTTCACTTAATGAAAGTAAGTAGGACAGATCAGGCTCCTGTTCCCCAGATTCGAGTCGAGTAATAACAGATCGTGACACATTTAATAAGTCAGCAAGTCTTTCTTGAGACCAATTATTTTTTTCACGATAATATTTCATATTCATTTGGAATCTTTCTAGCTCTTTCATAGACAAACAATTCCCTTCTACGACGTTACTGTTATCGTAATAGAGACGAGAAATTGTATATGTTCTAATCGGAAACAATTTAAGTTTTGTGCTAAAAACGAACAAAGTAGATATTTTGACCTAAGTATGTAAAAGCAAGAAAGGTGGAGGATGCGGGAGAAATGACCGAGAAAATGATGAAAAATGTAAAGATTTAGGTATTTATTTTTTTAGAAAAATAGTACAATATACATATGGAATAAAATTACATAATAGAGAAGAGGTTTAAAATGATCCCATTCAAGCTGAAATCTATTTTTTTAGATTCTCCACAAGAATTACAGGTAAGAGAAACTTCAGATCAAGAAATTGTTATCTTACGAGTAGCCGATCACCATCACATTCAGGATGAGATGAATCTACACCATTTTCGAGTGCCAAAACATTCTACTGTTGACATCAGGTATGAAACAATCGATCATAATCATCTTCTTCGTATCATCTTCCAACTAGAGCAGAGAAAGCTTTCTATCCAATATTTTACCTGGGATGATATGGAGGAATACTTCAAAGAATCTCCTCTTCATCCAGATATAACGGAATCGATTTTCTTTCAAAAAATTCTTCAAAGTATTAACTTCAGTGGCGAAAACCATATATCTTATATCGTCAACACACCTCAACATCTCTCAGATCTACCAAAATAGGAAACAATAAAATAAAATAATAGCTATGCTTTTTGAAAAAAATAATATGAATGATCGAGATATCCTAACGATTTAATGGATTTTTAAAAGCTAAAACGCCATTTTATTCATTTTTCCAACTCGTACCTTTCGAGTACAATATGCTTGTACATGAATAGAAAGGAGGGTTGGAGTGATTAATCAAATAATTCTGGTAGGTAGACTCACCAAGGATCCTGAAATACGCTACACAGCAGAAGGTGCACCCGTTGCAAATATTACTTTAGCTGTTAGTAGAAACTTTAAGAACTCCGCTGGAGAAATTGAAACAGACTTTGTCAATTGTACAGTGTGGAGAAGAACCGCGGAGAACACTGCCAATTACTGTCGAAAAGGATCAATCGTAGGTGTAACGGGTCGAGTTCAGACAAGAAGCTATGAAAGTGCTGAGAGAAATCGAGTGTATGTCACAGAGGTTGTTGCAGACTCGGTTCGGTTTATGAGTAGTAAGCCCCGCGAATTAGTTGAACAAGAGCAAGAAAAATAAGTGTGTTTTCTTTAAAAGAGATACGACTGTTAGGAGATAATATTCAACCGTAAGTGCGCGTGTAGACGTGAGTCTTGATACTGACTCAAACCTGCTCACTTAGGAAAAAGCAAGCACCCGGGTTCGAAGCTAACGAGCGTATATTTTCAAACAAAGAATCAATCATGTCCCCTCACTCCCTCTCTTTTTGGCTGGTTACTTGCCTAGGTAATCAGCCGAATTTTTAATATAAATGGAAAAGCTATTAAGGGAACTCATGACTATGGTTGAAAAAAGGTTTGATAAGATCGACCAATGGATGGTGGAGATGGACCAAAAGTCTGACAAGGTTAATTTGCAGCTTACTGGAGTTTCAAAAGAGGTTTCAGGTGTGAAGGAGAGGGTTTCAAGACTTGATGGAAAAGTAGACAATTTTGCAAGTGAATGTCGAAGCCATTTCATTAAGATGGAAGCAAAAGTTTGAACACAGATGCTTTTAAAGTGTATTCGGCTGACTTAAATAAGGCTAAAACAGATATTGATTTTTTAAGTAGTAAAGCTGGTGTTCATGATACCGAGATTAATTATCTTGAGAAGACTAGGGGGTATATTGAAAATCAGATAGTTTAAAAAGAGTTTATTATAGTAATGAAAAGGTAGTAAAGATCTTTATAGTAAAACAAAATAATCTTCCTTTCATTCCTTCGCTAGCTATCTCCCTGAGAGGCTTTTTTTTATGCTTCTATTAGGATTTTAGTCAGCTATACTCCTTTTATTTTCTTCTTTTTCCATATTCTAAAAAAAAATAAAAAAAGTACTTGATAATTAGAATGCGTTTTCATATGATAGATACAAAGGTACCTACTTTTAAATAAAGGTCATTATGTATATGTTGATCATTAAAATATTCGGAGGGATAGGGATGAAATATTTTTTAGATAGTGCCAAGATTGAAGAGGTTCGTTATGCGTATGAAAACTGGGGAATTGATGGAGTTACTACTAACCCACGTCATATTATGAACAGTGGAAAACCGTTCTTGACTGTTTTAGATGAATTAGGAAGTGAATTTAGTGGGGTAAAGAATTTTCCGATCTCCGCTGAAATTAACCCTCATTTAACTGATGCGAAGGAAATGGTTTCAGAAGGAAAAAAAATCGCTGCTTTGAATGATAATTTTATTATTAAAATTCCATGTATTGAGCCAGGGTTAATTGCAGCAAAAGAGCTAGAAAAAGAAGGAATACGCACAAATGTTACTTTAGTATTCTCTCCATCACAAGCTTTACAGCCTGCTAGAATTGGAGCAAAATTTGTTTCGCCGTTTGTTGGCTGGAAGGAAAATAGTGGAGAAGATACTAATCAATATATTCAAGATATTGTAGAGATTTATAATAATTATGATTATGATACTGAAGTGATTGTCGCTGCATTACGAAATGGTAAGCAAATTGTAGATGCTGCAAAAACAGGCGCGCATATCGTAACATGTGGTTTTGAAGTGTATCAAAACAGCTTTCACCATGCATTTACTGATTATGGATTAAATGTATTTAGAAATGCTTGGGATAACACGGTGAAGGAAGAAGAAATCGTATTATAAGCTAGAGCAAGTAGGACCCTCAATGGAGCTAATCTCCTTTGAGGGCCCTTTCAAAGTAAAGATCGAGGAGGACTTCCTTTGGAAAGGTATATAACGATTAAAGAAGCAAATCACCATGTGGATTTTCACCACATTGATGAAGATGCCTTTAGTGAATTTGGAAGAGTTCTTTTGAATATAGAAATAGATGAGCTTGTTCAATATATGGATACAACAGAGATACCTGAAGATGGAAATGTATATGTTGCTTCAGTAGAAGAGATGGAACAAACACATATTGAGAAACGATTCCGAGAAACGGTATATGGCGGATTGCCAATTCAAATAGGATATTGTAATGGAGTGAATTCTACTTTAAACGGTTTAGAATATCATAAAGGAAATGAAATCAATATTGCGATAACGGATTTTGTCTTACTGCTTGGGAAGGTTCAAGATATAAATGGAAATTCCTATGAATCTAGTAAGGTGAAGGCATTTTATGTACCGAAGGGTGCTGTAATTGAGTTATATAGTACAACATTGCACTTTGCTCCTTGTAAAGTTGAGGATGAAGGTTTTAAAGCGATTGTTGTTTTGCCGAAGGGAACGAATTTACCGTTAAGTAAGGAAGTAAGTCAATTGACGGAAGAGGATTCGTTGTTATTTATGACAAATAAATGGTTATTAGCACATCCAAAAAGACAGGTGTTAATTGAAAAAGGCGCCTACCCTGGAATTAAGGGTGAGAACATACAAATTTACTACTAAAAGTATTTGAAAATTGGATTAATATATAATTCTTGTAAAATAGTTCTAGTACATTTAGCTAGATTTATAGTACTATATACACAATAATAAAGGGGATTTGCGTATGGAAATGTCAAATATATGGTTTACCTTGCTTTCATGTATCTTTTTTATGGGGTTAGTTGGCTGGGTATCTTATTTAAAATCTAAAGATGATGTAAGCGATTCCAACGGGTATTTTTTAGCTGGTCGTGGGTTGACTGGTACGTTTATCGCTGGATCATTATTACTTACGAATTTATCAGCAGAGCAATTAATAGGTTTAAATGGCCAAGCTTATCGTTCAAATCTTTCTAATATGGCGTGGGAAGTAACGGCTGGTTTTGCTGTTGTTATTATGGCGCTTTATTTGTTACCAAAGTATTTAGGTGGTGCGTTTACGACATTACCTGAATTTTTGAATACTAGATATGACGAAGGTGTTCGTCGCTTATCAGTTTTACTTTTCATGTTAGGTTATATTTTAGTAACAATTCCATCAGTTCTTTATTCAGGTGCACTTGCAATATTAAAACTATTTGATGTACCAACTATGCTTGGAATTACGTATGAAGAGTCAGTTTGGGTTATTGTGTGGATTGTGGGAATAATCGGTGCAATATATGCAATTTTCGGTGGTTTGAAAGCGGTTGCTATCTCGGATACAATTAATGGAATTGGCCTTTTAATTATTGGGGTTTTAGTTCCTGTATTAGGATTTATTGCGTTAGGTGATGGAAGCTTGATGGAAGGTGTTCGTAAAGTTGTTACGGCAAACCCGGAGAAATTGAACGCCATTGGGTCAAATACAGATTCCGTGCCATTTGGAACCATATTTACAGGGATGATTTTAGCGAACTTATTCTATTGGGGTACTAACCAGTACGTAATCCAACGTACACTAGGTGCAGCAAGCTTGGCAGAAGGACAGAAAGGTGTTATTTTCTCTGGATACTTCAAGTTAGCTATACCATTCTTTATGATGGTACCGGGCTTAATTGCTTATCAAATGTATGGGGAAGGAATGGAGCCTGTCGATTTAGCCTACCCAGCATTAGTAGCGGATGTCTTACCTTTATTTATGTCAGGCTTCTTCCTTGCTGTTTTATTAGGTGCGGTGCTTAGTTCCTTTAACTCACTATTAAATTCAGCAGCAACGATGTTTGCTTTAGATATTTATAAGCCTCTAAAGAAAAGTGCAACAGACAAAGAGCTTATCCGTATTAGTAAAATATTCGGTACTATTATTGCCCTAGTTTCATTCTTTATTTCACCTTTACTAATGAATGCACCGGATGGGTTATGGGATTTAATTCGACGTTTCACGGGATTCTTTAATATACCAATCATTACCATTGTATTAGTCGGACTTTTGTCAAAACGAATTCCTGCACTAGCAGCGAAGGTTGTTATTGGATTCCACGTCGTGACGTATTACATGCTTGTTTGGGGATTAAAGCAGTTCTTCAATACGGAAATTACAATTAATTTCATTTATGTATATGCCATTTTATTTGTTATCGAAGTTGCAATCATGATGGTCATTGGAAAAATGAAGCCACTAAAGGTACCTTACACGTTCAAGTCAAATGCTCAAGTAAGCCTTGCACCTTGGAAATATTCTTTATTATTAACGGTTATTTTATTAACGCTTATCGTTATGACATATATTGTCTTCTCACCAGTCGGTCTTGCTTACGGAGAGGAAATTGTCTCACCAATGTTCTGGCCATCGATGGTTGGTGTGCTAATCTTATCCATTATCGCTAGCGTATTCTCGTTGAAAAGCTGGAATCGTAAATATGCAAATTACCTTACAAAACAGCAGTCTGATCTAAAGGAAGAAAATAAAAAATTAGCTTAATGAAGAGAAGAGGGAAAATATGATTATCGCAGGGCTAGAGACGTTTTACAAAATGCATGTGAAATCAACGATAGATGGCTTTGAAGTCCTTTGGAATGATCAACCAATCTTAAAGCATAGTAGTGCTACGCCTCTTATATATGTTGGTTATGGCGAAGAAACGATAGATATGTATCGAGGCAATTTTGATATAAGAGATTACGTGATTGAGAGAACACCACTACGCTATGTTGAGGTAGAGGATAATGACGGTCAGATTACTTTATCCTTTAAGAAGAGTAAAGAAGAAGAAACCTTACTCAAATTTTCATTATCAATGACAGATAACGAACTGAAATTAACGACGGATTTTGCTTCTGATAGCATTAATCGCTTTTGGCTTCGTGTACATGCGGATCAAAATGAAAAGGTTTATGGGTGTGGAGAGCAATTATCTCATTTCAACATGCGAGGAAAAAACTTTCCACTTTGGACATCTGAACCAGGAGTCGGAAGAAATAAGAATACCTATGTAACATGGCAAGCTGATGTGAAAGACAAAGCAGGTGGAGATTACTATCATACGAATTTCCCACAACCGACATATGTTTCTAGTGAGAAATATTATTGTCACATTGAGACGACTGCATATGCTGATTTTGATTTCCGCAATCCTACATTTCATGAGCTACATGTATGGGATGTTCCAGCAGAAATTATATTTGAAGGAGCTCCAACATTTTTAGAGCTTGTTGAGAAAATCACTGCACGTTTTGGACGTCAGCCTGAATTACCGGAGTGGACATACAATGGCATATGGCTAGGTATTCAAGGTGGAACTGAAGTCGTGGAGAAAAAGATTGATAAGGCTATTGAAAGTGGAGTTAAGATTGGTGGAGTTTGGTGTCAGGATTGGCAAGGCAAACGAATTACCTCTTTTGGTAAGCGGTTAATGTGGAACTGGCGCTGGAATCCAGAGGAATATCCAAATCTTGATACGAAGATTCATGAATGGAAGGAAAAAGGTATTCGTTTCCTTGGCTATATTAATCCATATGTTGCAGTGGAAGGAGATCTTTTCCAGCATGCAAACGAAAAAGGATATTTAGCGAAGACAGTGGAAGGTGATACGTATTTAGTAGACTTTGGGGAGTTCTACTGTGGAGTAGTCGACTTTACAAATCCTGTAGCGGCAGGTTGGTATCGTTCGGTTATTAAAGAGAATATGATTGATTTTGGTATTGATGGCTGGATGGCTGACTTCGGTGAATATCTCCCAACAGATGTTGTGCTGCATAACGGTGTAGATGCAAAAATCATGCACAATGCATGGCCAACGATGTGGGCAAAGGTAAACTACGAAGCAGTGGAAGAAGCAGGAAAGCTTGGAGAAGTAGTTTATTTTATGCGTGCAGGTTACACAGGTATCCAAAAGTATTGCACATTACTTTGGGGTGGAGATCAAAGTGTGGACTGGACATTAGATGATGGTTTAGCTTCTGTTATCCCAGCTGCACTTTCATCTGGAATGGTAGGCTGTGGCTTGCATCATAGTGATATTGGAGGTTACACAAGTCTTCATGGAAACAAGCGTTCAAAAGAGCTTCTCATGAGATGGGCAGAAATGGGAGCATTTACACCAGTCATGAGAACGCATGAAGGAAATCGACCATACGACTGCTTCCAATATGATGATGACCAAGAGTCGCTCGATCATTTAGCAAAAATGACAAATATATATGTAACTCTTGCTCCATATACAAAGTCACTTGTAAAAGAAAATGCAGAAAAAGGAATCCCAGTTCAGAGACCACTATTTATGCACTATGAGCAGGACGAAGCATCATACCATATTCAATACGAATATTTATATGGTCAAGATGTACTTGTTGCACCTGTGCACCAAGAAGGGCAAACAGAATGGGAAGTTTACTTACCTGAAGATGTATGGGTACATTTATGGTCAGGTGAAGTGTATACGGGTGGAACCGTATCAGTAGATGCACCACTCGGCTGTCCACCTGTATTTTATCGAAAATCATCAGAGTGGAAATCTTTATTCGAACAGGTTTCAACAATTAAATAAATGGGTATAGAAAAGGTTGTTGATCTAGCATCAACAACCTTTTTTAAACGATTATTTTTTTTAGTTTCTGTTGCATAAGGGGAAGGGTGACGAATAGACACATGCAATTTGTACTTAAGTGTACGCTCCGTAACGGCTTCTAAGAGAGTATGAAATCGTTAAGGACATCGTTATGTATGTTATACTAGTCATGATGTATGAAGTAGATAACTTGGAGCTACATTCTATAATTTTATAATTATATAGAGAAATACAGATGTTTACAGAAAATTAAGTCGATTTTAAACGAAAAATAGTTCAAGCTGACTTTGAAATATAAATTAAATCTGTACGCATTTGGTACTTCTAGACAAACTAAGAGTCGTTGAAACCTCGGAAGGAGTTACATAAGATGGAAAGGACTATTGATTCTTCTAAAAATGTTGCATTATATCTTCAAGTAAAGGACATTCTTATAAATCGAATCCAAGATAAAACATGGTTACCTAACACCTTAATTCCGACTGAGCAGGAGTTAATGGAGGAATTTGATGTCAGCCGTACAACGTTACGTCAGGCAATTTCCATCCTTGTTCAAGATGGTCTTTTAGAAAAGAAGCAGGGGAAAGGAACAATTGTAAAGTCACAGCAGCTTGCTGGAAATGGAAGGCTAAAGGGGTTTGCGGAGGAAGTAACGGAAAAAGGACTAACACCAAATTCCAAACTACTTCGAATTGAATTTAAAAAAGATTTGTATCATGAAAAATCAAAGCTTGATGTACCAGATGATGAGGAAATCCTTGTTATAGAGCGGATTCGATTTGCCGATCAGGTTCCTATTGCAATTGAACGTACGTGCTGGCCAGCACATATTGGTAAGCTATTCCGGGATATAGATTTAGATAGTGCTAAGTTTTATGAAATTCTCGAGGCAAATGACATTATTCTAAAACGAGCACATGAAAAAATTTCCGCAATTAATGCTACTCTCTTTGAAGCTGATTTATTAGGGATACGTGGTGGAGAAGCCATGCTGGAAACGGAGAGACTAAGCTTTGGGTTAGACGACCGTCCAGTTGAGTTCTCGAAGATAAAATTTAGAAGTGATAAATACCATTATAATATTGAATTGACAAGATAAGCTGAAAGGATGACTTAAGAATAGGTGCCAGGCACCAAGGGGTCATCTTTTTTTGTTTGGCTCTGTTAAAGGTAAATGTTGATATTTGAAACCTATCTGAAATCCTTGAAAAATTAGTATAGAAACAAACGTTCGATGAGGTAGCAATGAGAGTACCAAACACAATATTAAAGAGTTTCTATTAACATTATTTGTATTTGAAATGACGGACACAAATGACAGTTTACGATTGTCAAAATTCAATCTTTAGTCCTTGTTTACAGGCAGTTTAAATTTATTAAAGAGGTGAATTTTTTGGAAAGGAAAAGTTTAAAGGTATTTACTAAAATTTCGTTTTATATGGCATTGGCTACGATTATTGTCATACCATTTTCCTTATATCTATCATCTACAACATCGAACAATAACTTGGGTTCTATCTTGAGACCCTTCGCATTAATTGCGTTTTATAGTTCTTTGGTTGGTATTCCATTAAGCATCATTTCAATGTTCAGCAAGGAAAATTTAGCTAAACGAATTTTTGCTTTAATTGTAAATTTAACGCCTATAAGCCTTATTTTTTACGCTTTAATTATGGGGTTTACAGATGAATTTTTCCGTATTGTACATTAAAAAACTTTAATTAACGGATGCGTTAGTTGAACACGAATGGAGGAAACCCAAATAAATAAGGTTTCCTAAAATTTCGCTTAATTATCAACATTAAAATTTAACAGAGCCTTTTGTTTAAATCGAAAAAATGAAAAAACCTTGATGAATTAGTGTCTAAAGTCCTGTATTGTTAGAACTTTGAATTCCTCGATATATATCGATTTTTGATCTCCTTTCCTACTTGTTTCATATTGTCCCCCCTCAAAGATTGGTCGTGACCATCAAATAAAAAGCTTTACCTTTTTTTTAAAACCAATGCTTGTAGCTAGTGTAAATTAGTCCTCTCATTAAACAATTAATCTAAAAAAACAAAAGAAAATACTTGAAATGATGGAGACGTTTTCATATGATAGAAGTAAAGGTACCTACTTTTTACTAAAAGGTCATTATCTATTTGTTTTATTAGATAGGATCTAGATTAGAACGTTAATTCATGTAAAGGAAGCGCGTATAAGAATTATCACTTATATGAAATTACCCTTTTAGAGAATGTCATTTAGTGTGGACAGTCGTCTTACACTTTATTTGAAAGTTTAGTAGAAAAAGAGAAATGGGGAAAAGGGATGTCAGAGTCAGCAATTTTATATCTACCTATTGGACGTAAAACGTTCGATCTTGAAGCAGCAGAGGTGTATTTAACACAAAGTATTGATTGGCTTGAGGAGTGCGGACAAAAGATCATTCGACCAAATGAAATTTTAACGTCCGTTGAGGAGCTTGAGAAATTCTTACAAAATGTCTCTTGTGAGCAAGTATCAACTATTTTATATCAAAGTGTCACCTTCGCAGACGGTGAGTTTATGTTAAAAGCTTTAGAGTACTTTTCAGCACCTGTTATTGTCTGGTCTGTTAGAGAACCAAGCGTTGGTGGGAGACTGCGATTAAATTCATTAACTGGCGGTAATAGCACGAGCAATGTTTTGCGAAATCAGCAGCACCCGTTTGCGTTTGTTTTTGGAAACCCAGATGAAGAAAAACTACACACTCAGCTTAATGATCAATTTAAGGTGATGAAGGTTCTTCATTCTCTGAACAAAATGAAAATAGGTGTAGTAGGAGATTTTCCTCCGGGCTTCTTCTTCTCAGGTGCAGATGAGGATGAATTAAAGAATGCACTTGGTGTAAGTCTTTATCGAATGGATTTACAAAAGGCATTTAAGGAATGTGTGGAATTACCTGAAGAAGAATGGATTGGCGAGGTTGATCGAGCTGAAACGCAAGTTATTGGGTTAAATCGTAAGGATGAAACAGTGAAGAGATTCGCTCAATTCTCTACGTACATTAAGAAGGAAATCAAGGGTGAAAACATTCATTCGTTAGCGATGCGCTGTTGGCCTGATTTCTTTAATGATTTAGGTGCTGCACCATGCTCTGTTCTATCACAATTTACTGAGGATGGAATGGCCACTTCCTGTGAATCGGATATTCATGGTTCGATCTCTATGCACATTCTTCAGCAATTAACAGAAGGAAGTGCACCTTACTTAGGAGATCTAGTTCATGTAGATGAAGAGAAAAATTCAGTTGTATTCTGGCATTGTGGTGCAGGAGCATATTCTCTTGCTCACCCTTCAAAAGGAGCTACAGCTGGCGTTCATCCGAACCGTAAAATAGGGCTGGCAATGGATTTTGGCTTAAAAGCAGGTGAAGTGACAATTTTCCGAGTAAGTCATACGCCGGATGGATATCGACTTCTTGTAATGAAAGGAAATGCGCTAGACGTTGAACAGCCTTTTACAGGTACGTCTGTTGAAGTTGAACTAGCTACAGATGTTTCATCCACTCTATATGAACTAATGAATGCAGGATATGAACCACATTTTGCCCTTGTGTATGGAGATGTGACGAAAGAATTAGTTGAGTTAGGTCGCTTACTGAAGCTTGAAACAAATGTGTATGTATAAATGGTTATACCTCCTAAAGTAGTTAGGAAGAAAAAGGAGGGAGTTATGAAAAGTAACGTAACCTTACCCGAAAAGCCAAGCGCATTATATGTAAAGGTCAAGGATGAAATGCTCCAGAGGATCCAAAGCAATACGTGGAAGCCATACTCCATGATTCCTACTGAAGTAGAACTTATGCAAGAATTTCAGGTAAGTCGTACAACTATTCGTCAGGCAGTTTCCATTCTAGTACAGGAAGGGATACTTAACCGGAAGCAAGGGAAAGGGACCATCGTCAAGCCGCATAAATTTATTGGAACGTTAGGAAAGCTTAAAGGCTTTGCAGAGGAAGCCATGGAAAAGGGCATGACACCTAGCTCGAAGGTTCTTCGAGTCAATATCAGTACTGATTTTGAAGTGGAGAGAACAAGGCTTAATCTACCAAAAGGTGTGAAGATCTGTGTGATTGAACGATTGCGATTTGCAGACTCAATGCCGATTGCAATTGAACGATCAAGCTGGCCGTATTCAATTGGACAGTATCTTCTTCAGCATGATCTTAATGGCGCCACCTTTTATGATATTTTGCAAAAAAACGGGGTTGAGCTGCAAACGGCTAAGGAGAAAATTACGGCGATAAATGCCACCATCGACGAAGCCGATTTATTGGGAATTCGTGGAGGGCAAGCATTACTGAGGATGGAACGATTGAGCTTTACTTCACAAGGCCATCCGATTGAATATACAACAACTAAGTTTTGTAGTGATAAGTATCAGTATTATATCGATTTAAAAAGGTAAAGAAGAAAAGATAAGGAGAGTGTTTAAGTATGTCAACAGTAACTGTGAAACAATTTGGTCTTTATATGAATGGATCTTGGAATGTAACCGATGAGAAGATGGATGTTTTAGATAAGTACACACAGGAAGTAACAGCAACTATATCAGTAGCGACAAAGGATCATGTAGATGAGGCAGTTCAAGGAGCAAAACAAGCACTTAAGAAGCCACTTTCGCCTTATGCACGCTACGAAATTCTCATGAAGTCTGCACAATTGTTACTTGAAAGACGAGAAGAATTTGCTCAAGTTCTTGCTGTAGAGGTTGGAAAGCCAATTCGTGAATCTCGTGTTGAAATTGAGCGCGCAGCTCAAACATTAATCATCTCTGCAGAGGAAGCGAAACGAATTCATGGAGAAGGTGTACCTGTTGAAGCCGCTGCGGGTAGTGAAAATCGTATGGCGTTTACTGTACGCGTTCCGGTAGGTGTCATTGCTGCAATCACACCATTTAATGTACCTGTTAATCTTGTTTGTCATAAAATTGGTCCTGCGATTGCAGCAGGTAACAGTGTAGTACTTAAGCCGGCTGAGGTTACACCGATATGTGCGTTAATGCTTGCAGAACTTATGGAAGAAGCAGGATTACCAAAGGGAGTTTTCCAGGTAATAACAGGTGATGGAGCTAGTATTGGCGAATGGCTATTAGAGAATAAAGATGTCAATATGTTCACGTTCACAGGGAGTCCACGGGTTGGTGAATACATCCGTTCAAAGGCTGGGCTTCGTAAGGTAGCATTAGAGCTTGGTAATAATTCAGCAACTGTTGTTCATCACGATGCAGATGTAGCTCAAGCAGCTTCACTCGTTGCACAAAAAAGCTTTAACAACGCTGGTCAAGTATGTATTTCTGTTCAGCGAGTATATGTACAGGAACAAGCATATGACACATTTATTGAATTATTAAAGAAAGAAACAGAAAAGTTAGTCGTTGGAAATCCGCTTGATGAAAAAACAGACATTGGGCCAATGATTCGTTTACGTGAAGCAGAACGTGTGGAGAATTGGGTAGAGGAAGCGGTTCAACAAGGAGCTGTACTTGCTCTTGGTGGGAAACGAAATGGGGCTCTCTATGAACCAACTATCCTAACAAATGTACATGATGACATGAAAGTTTGTCGTCAGGAAGTATTTGGACCAGTTGTTTCGGTTGCTACTTATGAAACAGAGGAAGAAGTCATTGCAAAAGTGAATGATTCTGAATATGGTCTACAAGCGGGCTTGTTTACAAATGATCTTAAATTTGCAATGAAAGCTGCACGTGAAATTGAAGTAGGTGGACTAATTGTTAATGACGCTTCTGCTTACCGTGTAGATCACATGCCGTATGGTGGAGTGAAAAACAGTGGCAATGGTAAAGAGGGTCCAAAATATGCCATTGAGGAAATGACAGAAGAACGTCTTATTGTCCTAAACCTTTAAACATTTTTGGTGCCAGGCACCACTCAAGAACGCCTACTCCATTTTATTATGTTGGGCGTTTTTGAGTTGGATAACGAATTTTACTTGAATAGTAGGAATGAAGGTGCATAAATGGAATTTTTCCTCATTCTAATTCCAGTCTTTAGTATTTTTGCAATTGGCTATATTGGCCAAAAAAGGATTGGATTTGATACAAAGAATATATCAACAATGGCCTTGTATTTAATGTCACCTGTTTTAGTATTTAGGACCTTTTACACCACAGAGTTTAACCAGACATATCTTTATTTAGCAATTTATACATTTGCTTTATGTTTTTTTCTCATTTTAGTCATCTATCTTCTTTCATTTTTCCGAAGGTATAGCATGAAGGAAACATGTGGGATGATTTTAGCCTCTGCTTTTATGAATAATGGAAATTATGGTACTCCTGTTGTTCTATTTGTATTTGGAGCTAGTGGTCTCGATTATGCCATTGTGTTAATGGTCATTCAACAGCTCTTAATGAGTACAGTTGGAGTCTATTATGCGGCAAAGGGCGGTGAAGAAGGGGATGGAATTCGCTCGGCTTTAAAAACTGTTCGAAAAATGCCAATTGGATACGGAGCATTGCTTGGAGTTAGCCTTCAATTCCTTCACGTTCCTATCAATGAAAATATCTTGATTGCTGTTGATATGGTAGCAAATGCAGCTATTCCAACTGTCATGATTGTTCTAGGAATGCAACTAGCAAAGATCTCTATTCGAAAACTAGAAAGAGAAAAAATCTCTCTCTCTCTTTTCACAAAGCTAGCAATCTCCCCGCTCATTGCATTTTGTCTCACGTTGTTCTTGCCAGTCGACGATATGGTGAAGCAAATTATGATTATAATGGCTGCGATGCCAACTGCAGCTAATACAACGATGTATGCTCTGCAATTCAATACAGAGCCGGAATTTGTTTCAACGGCAACGTTACTGAGTACAATCTTAAGTGTGGTAACACTACCTACTTTATTCATGATTTTATTATAAAGGAGAAAAGGCCCAGCTCACATAAGCAGGGCCTTTTCTTCAATTTACTTCATAACCTTCTTCTCAATCAACTTCACAAGCTTCTCCCATTGCGGAGCTTTTTTAGATTCTTGCTTTTTTGGTTTCTTGGCTGTTTTTGTTGCCATGCGATCAGATACTCCTTTATCAAGTATTCTTCTCAGAGTGAATGATATTATAGTGACAGTGTAAATAGTTCTTCAAGTTCGTCAGATGAGAGCTCGGTGATCCAGCTTTCGCTTTGGATGATTTCGTCGTTTAAGGATTGCTTTTTCTCGAGCATGCCATCGATTTTTTCTTCAATTGTTCCGGTTGTGATCAGCTTATGAACGTGGACGAAGCGTTCCTGGCCAATTCGGTAGGCACGGTCAGTGGCTTGGTTTTCAACAGCTGGATTCCACCAGCGATCATAGTGAATGACATGGTTAGCGGCTGTGAGGTTAAGCCCCGTTCCACCTGCTTTTAACGATAAGATTAAGATCGGATATTCCTTGTTTTGGAACGATTCCACCATGCGATCGCGTTCGGTTTTTGTTAGACTCCCGTTTAAGAAGAGAACCTTATCTCCTAATTCTTTTTCAAGAAGTTTTTTCATCATGTCACCCATGCCAATATATTGGGTGAAAATGAGACAGCTTTCCTGCTGTTCGCGAATGGCCGAGGTAAGTTCGATCAGCTTTTCAATTTTATGTGAACGAGTAATTAGTTGCTTTGGCTGTGCTTCTTTCAAATAGAGTGCAGGATGATTACAAATTTGTTTGAGCTTTCCTAGCATTTTTAAAATTAATGCTTTCCGTTGCATGCCAGCTAAAGAATTAACCTGCTCAAAGGTGTCTTTGACAAGCTGCTCATAAAGGGACGCCTGTTCAACGGAGAGTGGGATAAATTCCTTTTGCTCCAGTTTATCAGGAAGGTTTAGAGCCACTTGTTCATCACGCTTAGTCCGACGTAGTAAAAATGGCTTGATAAAACGTTGGAGCTGTTCAATTTGCTCTGTATCTCGATCTTTTTCAATTGGTAGAACATATTTTTTATGGAAGCTATGCAAGCTCCCTAAGTAGCCGTGATTTAAGAAATCGTATATTGACCAAAGCTCCGTTAGTCGGTTTTCCATCGGTGTTCCTGTTAGGGCAATGTGATGCTGCCCGCGAAGCTTTCGTATTGCTCGAGATTGCTTCGTATGCGCGTTTTTAATATTTTGAGCTTCATCTAAGCATATCGTACCCCATGAAACGGAGGAAATTTCCTCAGCATCTGCATGGGAAAGGCCGTACGAGGTTAACACAACATCGCAATCCCTTATCGATGGAATAAATCGTTCTCCCTTTGGACGATTTGGTCCGTAGTGCAGCTGAACATTGAGATGAGGTGCGAATTTTTCAAACTCTCGCTGCCAGTTTCCAAGAACAGAGGTCGGGGCAATAATGAGCGCAGGATACTCCGGTTGCTCTTGCTGTTTTACATAGGAAAAATAAGCGATCATCTGAATCGTCTTACCAAGTCCCATATCATCAGCTAAGCAGGCACCAAAGCCCACGCTGCGCAAGAATAAGAGCCAATCCACACCGTTTTGTTGATATGGACGTAGTGTTCCTTGGAATTCAGTAGGCATTGTATGAGTTGGAAGCTCGGTTGTATCACTTAGCTTCTTAAGTAGCCCCTTCATTTGTTGATTAAGCTCAATTTGGATGTTGGCAAAAGCGCGTGTATCAAGGATTTCCTCAGTATCCTCATTAACATCCTTCGCAGATAGCTCCTGCTGGAGGATATCGGATAAATGGAGTCCTTCTTTATCCGCTTTCTTTAGGATAGCCTGCACCTGTTTAATAAAGGCAGGGTCGAGCTTAATCCATTGTCCGCGAAAGTTTACGAGTCGGCGCTGCTGAGCAACAAGCTGGTGAAATTCTTCTTCTGTCATTTCCACCCCGTTTGTTGAAAGGCGCCAGTTAAAGTCGATGAGTGAATTCATTCCAACAAATGACTGACCTCGAGGGGAGGAAGAGACCTTTGCTTTTAGCATGAGCTGAGAATCCTTGACAACCTGCCACCAGGAAGGCAGAAGGATTTCAATTCCCATTTGTATGAAGGTTTCACTTGCTTCTGTTAAGAAGAGCCATGCTTCATCCTCTGTTACATAAGTCGTACCGGTTTGGAAGCTTAACCAAGGCACCACTTCTTTAAATCGTTCCTGCTCACGTTCAATTTTTGGTAAAAATGCTTTCCATTTTTTAGGTAGTGATGCCTCCCCTTGAAAATGGAGCACCTCATCCTCTGCTTTTTTGTCTCGAAGGAGGATTTCAAGCTGCCAGTCATCATCTGCTGATTCAGGCTCATTTAGACGTAGACCAACTGTGAATGGGGTATCGTCTACATGCCAGCCAATCTTCTCATGAAAATCACGTTCATCAATAAAATGGCCTTGATGGGAGGTTAAGACTGGGTAAGCATTAACGATATCTGCCCAAGCATCAGCTAGGATCTTATCATTTTCGATTAAATCTGCTACAGCAGCAGAGAACCATTCTAGCGCAAAGCCTGTTAATTCACTATTTGCATCTTTAAAGCGCGTAATCCCTTGCTTCCAGCTGTCAAAATCAGGTGCATATTCACCATTTTGAATAAGAGTGTAGATGGTATGAGCTTGGTTAGCGAGCTTTTCGGTATCCTCTGATAGAGCAATTGATGCAAGTGAGTTGTAGGTTTCTTTTCCTAGTAGCTCGACCATCATCCATGGTGAAAGCTGTACGGCAGGAATCCCGATATAGCTAATATCCTCAAGGTTCGTTCCATAAAAGGAGGACTCATGCCAAGTGAAAAGGCAGCGAGAAAATTCATCCACTTTAAGCGGAATTTCATCCTGTTCAGCTGTACAATATATATAAAAATGATAGCCTTCCATTTGTTCGGCGTGAACAACGATGCTAGTCGTATTAATCATGAATGAGCTTTCCCTTCTTTAATTCTTCTTTAAAGGCGCGTAAACGTTTATGCTCTTCTGCGAGGTTTTGCACATAATTTTCCCAGACTTCTTCCCGTTTTAGCTTTTTATATTGAGCCTTCATTCGTTTTAAGTAGCGAACGGCCATTTTATAGTTTTCACGAGTTTTTAAGGAAATTTCCTCCTTGACGGATTTTGCATAAAGAGGAAGCAGTACACCTGGTTCTTTTTTCTCAATCTCCTTTAAAAGGTAGGAGTCAATTTCATAGATCGAAAAGCCTAAGAGAGATTGAAGCTCTAGCCAGGTTTTGAAATCTTCTTTTTCTAGAAGAAGGTCGTGATATTCAGCGTATGTATATGGAAGCATCTGCTTACAAGCCCGATCGTAGAAAGCCGTATCCTTTGTCGCATTTGCATATTCTCGAATAATTCTCATCATATGTGAGATATCATAGTGCTTTTCTTCAAAGGAAAGCTCGCTTTTTTTATACGTTGTGGCCTGCTTCATCATGAACGAGATCCAGTTCGTTAGGCGTTTCCAATTTTTCTTTTTTACAATATCCTCTGCCCACTTAAAGGTCAGGGGTAAAGCGGTTGGCGGCAATGTTTGGAGACGAGAAAAAATCTCATCATCCTTTGATTGGAGAAAATTCATATGCATTAACGCAATTTCCGTTTCAATTGCATAGTCCGTTTCGTAGTCTAAATAGCCCTCAAGCCACTCGCGTTCAATGGAAATAAATTTATCGCGACGTAATAATTCAATCCAAAGAAGCTGGTACAGATTTATTCGATCATATTGATACACCTTACTTGTATAGAGGAGATCACGGAAGCGTTCAACACTATCTACAAGCAATGGATCTAGTGCAAAGGGAAGAGCATAACGCTTCATTTCATCGATGGCCGTTTGAATCGTATCCCTAAGCTGATCAACATATGGATAAATAATATGTTGTAACATATAGTCAGTTGGCTTCGTCTCTTCTATTAGCTGTAGTATTTTAAGAAAGACGGTAACGGATGCTTGCACGATAAAAAATTGCTTCATCTCAGGAGATTTAGGTGCCTTCTTTTTCAAAGCAGAATAATAATGGTGAAAAAGGCTTTGGAAAAGTTGATTTTGCGACACAAGCTGTGATTCAAATCGTTCATATTCCCGATCAAAAAAAGCAATCCAGCTTGCAAGTGACGAGTCTTCGTATTCTTTTTCTGGATGGAGAAGAGAACTCGCCTTTTTTACATGCTTCATGACATCGTCTATTGACTTTTCTTCCTTCCATAAGTCTACGAATGTACCGACTCGGTCCACACTTGCATATACATATAAGAAAGTAGCAAGCTGGTGGCGACAAATATTTTCAGCAGGACAGGTGCAGGTGCTCATCATAAAATCCTCTAGATCAAGCTGAACTTGAACACTTGTCACATCCTGTACTTTCGCGTTGACCGTATAAGAGGTTGTGTTCACATTATAAATACTGCCCTGACGAAATAAAATAAGACCTTTTTTCACTAAATTGCGGTCCTCTTCACGATGCGGAGAAAGTATCTTCTTAATTTGTTCACCAGCACCAAGCACAAGCTCTTTACTAAGCTCCTGACCAAGCATAACGGATAAACTCCTTTCATAACCAATGACGATAAGGTAAGGGGATATTGGGTGTACCTATCTATATATGTAGTGCGATTTGATTGACTCATGTTATGTAAGGTGAAATTTCACCAATTACAGATTGACGATAAATAGGAAAAAACACAGTTGTATCGTTTCGAGTGTTGCTTTCGGGAGTATTCCTAGTTCTGGATTTTACCCTACCCGTAGATACAAGGTTTTCTCTCTGAATAGAGAGAGTAATGCGTATGAGATGCGGCATCGTTTAAGAAAAGGTTTCATAGAAAAAACCTAATTCTTTTATTATACCTTAAATTATTTCAATCAAAAAGGTTTCGTACAAGAAGGAATCGGGGACATAAAAACAGAGCAAATGACGAAGCGTGTAAATGGACAAAATGAAAAAGAAAATTCGAGTAAAAATGTAAAATTTATGAAATGAGTAAGAAAAGTCTTGTCCACTCTTACTAATGCTAGTATAATAGTTCCATATTGTCTGAAAATGTAAATAAGAAAGGACATTTGTTGAATATGAGAGAAACTCAGCTGAAACAAGAAGCGCTGCTTGAAATCCTCAAAAGTGCCTATGATAAGGGCGAAAAATCAGAGGACCTCACAACTTCTGAGCTATTAGAAGACCTGATCTCACAAATTAGAAAAGTATACGCATCATAAAATAGAACGAACAAAAGGCGAGCGCTTGTGAAAGCGCTCGTTTTTTTGCATTTTTTAGGATTTTTTAGGCGTTTTTTGGTGCCAGTCCCCCAGCGCTTTAAAGCGCTGGGGGACTGGCACCTTTTTCGCACCTTTTTGCTTTTACACCCAACAACACTTTAACCTATTAACGTGGTGGGGACCAGGCACCAACCAAATACCTATTTTTGTTTATTGATGTTTCGTGGCTTGAAATTTTGGCAATATATCTTTATCACACAACATTTAAACAATTATTGACAAGAGGTGGCAAAAAATGAGTGTTAATGGAATTTGGTTTACTTTGCTTTCATGTGCTGTCTTTATGGCGATTGTAGCAATTGTCTCGTATTTTAAGGCAAAAGACTCTGTGAACGATTCGAAAGGCTACTTTTTAGCTGGGAGAGGGTTGACCGGAACGTTTATTGCGGGTTCTTTACTACTCACCAACTTATCAGCCGAGCAGCTTATTGGCCTGAACGGACAAGCATATCGTACAAATCTCTCAAATATGGCTTGGGAAGTAACGGCAGCGTTTGCGATTATTATCATGGCACTTTATCTATTACCTAAATACTTAGGTGGTAACTTCACCACGCTACCAGAATTCTTAAGTAAACGATTTGATGAAGGTGTTAGGCAGTATACAGTTATTTTATTTATGTTAGGATACATACTTGTTACGATCCCCTCAATGCTCTATTCAGGAGCACTAGCAGTTCTTAAACTATTTGATGTACCATCGCTATTTGGTATTAGCTACGTGCAATCAGTTTGGGTAGTAATTTGGATTATCGGAATTATCGGAGCAATCTACGCGATCTTCGGTGGATTAAAAGCAGTTGCTGTTTCCGATACCATAAATGGAATCGGCTTACTGATTGTCGGGATTTTAGTTCCTGTTCTTGGTTTTTATGCTTTAGGAGACGGAAATCTTTTAAGTGGGATGAAAACCATAGCGGTTACGGATAGTGAAAAATTAAATAGTATCGGATCAAGTGAGGATTCAGTACCATTTGGTACCATTTTTACTGGAATGATCTTTGCAAATCTCTTTTATTGGGCTTCCAACCAATACGTAATCCAACGTACACTAGGGGCAAAGAATTTAGCGGAAGGACAAAAAGGGGTTATTTTTTCGGGTTTTTATAAGCTGTTAATTCCGTTATTTATGATGATTCCTGGTGTTATTGCATTTCACTTGTACGGAGATTCATTAAAATCAGTTGACTTAGCGTACCCAACATTAATTGCGAATGTGTTACCAACGTATTTGTCTGGTTTCTTCCTAGCGGTATTATTGGGAGCTGTTTTCAGCTCATTTAATTCATTATTAAACAGTGCAGCAACGATGTTTGCATTAGATATTTATAAGCAAAAAATAAACCGTAACGCAGATGATCGAAAATTAATATCCGTCAGCAAATGGTTTGGAACGGCATTAGCCCTCGTATCCTTTTTCATCTCACCATTACTTATGTATGCTCCAGACGGATTATGGGATCTTATTCGTAAATTCACAGGATTCTTCAATATTCCAATTATCGCGATTGTACTAGTCGGGGTTTTATCGAAAAAAGTACCAGCATTAGCTGCAAAAGTGGTTATCATCTTCCACGTCTTTGCCTACTACATGCTAGTTTGGGGAACAAATCAATTATTTGACTATACAGTACCAATTCACTTCATTCATATCTATGCGATTTTATTTGCGATAGAAGTAAGTATGATGATCATTATTGGCTACATGAAGCCATTAGAACGACCAAATCCATTCAAAGTATCAGCAGAGGTTGATATGGTTCCATGGAAATATGCGATTGCAACATCAATTATTCTACTATCAAGTGTAGCAATCACATATGTCATCTTCTCACCAATCGGACTCGCCTACACAGGTGGAATCGTATCACAATTATTCTGGCCAGTTGTTGCCGGAATTCTAGTCTTAACAGCATTACTCATCTTCTTCTCACTGAAGCACTGGAACATGAAGTACAGTCAGTACCTACAAAGCGACAACAAAACAGAGAAGAAACAGAAAAAACTCAAACTCAGTAAGAATGTGGACCCTGCATTTATGAAGATCGAGTAATAAACGAGGAATAAACGAGGTGCCAGTCCCCCAGCGCTTTAAAGCGCCGGGGGACTGGCACCTTTTAATCTGTCTAGGGCATACACCACCTGACATTCTCTTTATATGCCATCCTCTAGAGTGTTTTGAGTCTAAGTCCCTGAGTGTATCTCCCTCCTTAATGCTTTTATATAGCTACTCTTCGCATGCACTTCTAGCTAGGTCAACAAGACAAACCTGGTATTCCTTTAACCTATTAACGTAGCGGGGGCCAGGCACCACCCCCTTCCCATCTCCCCAACTTTCGTCTAAAATACAAGAAAACGCTTACCTAACTATTCCTAGAGGAGGTCCCATTATGAGAGTTGTCCGGCGCTTGTTCTATCTCCTTACCTTTCTTATATTCTTAGCAACTAGCTTTCTCACTTTATATTATGGTAAGGAGACCTTCCATCTCGAGCCAGAACCAGGAGTTGCCATACAATCCGTACAATCCATACAGTCCAATGAATCTAACAATCCTACAGAAGCCACTCATGCAACAGCAGCAACTGGGGCAAAAGCAAACACCAATTCCACTCTCCCAGCGAGTACAACTAACCAAAAAACGAAAGATCCAGATTACCACTTCGTCCTCATACCAGAAGAGCTTGACAATGACTATTGGCGACTTGTTGAGCAAGGAGCGCGTGATGCTGCGAAATTCCATAATGTCTATCTCGAGTACCTTGGACCGAAGCAGGCCAATAATGATGAGCATATAAAAACCATTGATATGGCTATAGCAGGACTTGTAGACGGCATTATGACACAGGGGCTCGGTGAACAAGAATTTAACCATCTTGTCACAAAGGCCAAAGAAAAACTCATCCCCATCGTCACTGTCGATACCGATTCACCAACTAGCCAACGAGCGGCATACGTCGGCACTGATAATTATTATGCAGGATTTCTCGCAGGCAAAGCCCTCATCAATGACACAGAAGGCCATCAAGAGGTTGCCATCATCACGGGGCGGCTTGAAGCCTCTCATCAACAGCTACGTGTAAAAGGATTTAAGGACGCCATTGAAACAGAAAACCGAATAAAGATTGTCACAATCGAAGAATCATCGATTACTGAAATTGGAGCCGTGGAAGCAACACATCAAATTATCAGGCGTTATCCAACGATCACCGCTTTTTACGGAACGAGTGCCCTTGATGGCATTGGGATTGCGCAGGTTGTCGAAGACCTTAAGGCAGAGGATGACATGTATATAATCGGATTCGACATTCTCCCCGAAACCCTTGACTATATGAAAAAAGGGACGATTGAAGCAACCGTTGTCCAATATCCGTATCAAATGGGCTATGAAGCCGTCGAAAAGCTCATACAATTAACAGAAGGAGAGGAGCTTGAACCCCTTCAGCATACAGATACGAAGGTGATTCACAAAGAGGATCTACCAATTTCCCCAGAATCCATGAATGGAGGGAACCAGCCATGAATAAGATTCGCACAAAGGTGTTGCTCTATTTTTTAGCGTTTGTCCTCCTCTTTAACCTTGTCTCATACTCGATTTATTATAGTAGCTCACAAATTGTCTCGGAGTACCATAGTAGCTTTGAACGGTTCCTACTATTTAATGAAATCACCCAGCAATCCACCCAAGTATATGAAAAAATTAATGCATACGTGGTTGAGAAGGATGCGATGTTTATTGAAGAATACACGGATATAAAAAAACGCCTACAAGAAAATAATCAAAAGCTCACAGCGGAGGCTGTAACCGGAATAAATAAACAGGAGCTTGAAAAATACCAACGGATGATTCGAAATTTACTGTTTGAAAGTGATGTCACTATTGCCGCTGTTCAGCTACATAATGTTGACCAGTACACCTCGCATGCAAAGGAAGTACGCAATATCTCGAGCTACATTTTAGAATCAACTCTTCAGCTACTTAATTTAGAGCTAGCTGATTATCATATGTTTTATCAAGAAATGACTGACCGTCAGCATTCGTTTAAATGGTTTACGATCAATTTATTTACGTCAACCTTGATGTTTGGCTTACTCGCAGCCGTATGGTTTTCACGAGGGTTAACAAACCCACTGATGAAGCTATCAAAAGCAGCGAAGGAAGTATCAGAAGGGAAGTTTGACGGACCACCAATAAGCTTGAAAACAAATGATGAAGTAAAGATTCTTAGCGATTCGTTTGAAGATATGCGGAACAATATTAAGAAGCTCATTTTAGAGATTAAGGAAAAATCAGAGCTAGATAAGCTACTTAAGGAGCTGGAGCTCAAGCATTTGCAAAATCAAATCAATCCGCACTTCCTCTTTAATACCCTTAACACAATTTCAAGAATGGCCTACCTAGAGGATGCGACGGTGACATCAAGGCTCATTCAATCTGTTTCCACATTACTAAGATCGAGTCTCGGAGATATAAATAAAACGGTGTCGTTACGAGAGGAAACAAAGGTTGTAAAAGAGTATTTTCACATCCAGAAAACAAGATTTGCTGAACGGATTCAATTTCAAACAGATATTGATGAATCTTGCTTAGATGTCCAAATCCCAACGCTCACACTACAGCCTCTTGTAGAGAATGCTTTTATCCACGGTGTAGAGGAGAGGGAAGAAGGCGGAACAATTGGGTTAAAAATTTACCGTGACCCTCAAAAGGACCAGATCATCGTCGAGGTTTCTGACAATGGAAAAGGAATGAATGATAGCACAAGACAACAAATTCTTTCAAAGCAGGAGATTGATTTGCAAGAGGAGCATAGCGGACACTCAACTGGAATTGGCCTGCGAAATGTGATCAAACGCTTAGAGCTTGTGTACAAGGAACGTGTTCTAGATATTGAATCGGAAGAAAACAGAGGAACGACGATTAAAATAAAACTCCCGATTAAAAAGGAGGTAATCGCTTGAACATTATGATCGTGGATGACGAAATGATCGAACGAAAAGCTATGAAAAAATTCATTGAGGAAAGCTTTTCACATATAAGAGTGATAGCAGAGGCGCAAAACGGAAGAATGGCGATAGAAAAAGCAAGGGAGCATAAGCCTGATGTAATGATCATGGATATTCATATGCCTGGAATTAATGGCTTGGATGCGATTGAGCTAATTAAGAAGGAGCTGCCACAAACAAAGTTCATCATGGTCTCTGCCTATGATTCTTTTGAATATGCCAAGAGTGCCATGAAGTTCGGTGTAAAGGAATATATTTTAAAGCCCAGTCAAAAACAAGAAACCTTAGAGGCACTTATCCGAGTAGAAAAGGAAATACAGGCTGAAAAGGTACATGTCGTTGAAACACAAAACTTAGCGAACCAACAGGTTATTTCGGCGATTATTCAAAATGAAATAACAGCTGAAACAAAACGCCATTTCAAAAGCGAAGGAATGAGTTTTTTCTATATGATTCAGTCACAGGGATCTCATCAGAATTTACTAGATATCCTTCATGAGAAGGTAAAGCTACCATTTATAACAAAAGAAGTGGGAAATAAGCTAGCAGTCCTTGTACATTCTGAGAAAAAAACGACACATCATGCGAAAGCAGAAGCCTTAACAATGGCTCGTTCTCTTACACAGTTCTTTCATGAGAAAACGAGTATTGGCATAGGCTTACCTTATTTAGAGGTGACGAAGCTACCAATCTCGTATCAGCAGGCATTGTTAGCAGCCACGCAGCTAGAGAAGGAGGCAAATGTCCGCTATGGGTTCGCGGATTCCGAGGAAAGAAGGGAACAGGATACGATAAGGAAGCTAGAGCAGTCGCTTTTAAATGAGATTATGGCAGGGAGAGTAGAGCAGGCGAATGATTATTATATGCTAATTGAAGAACACTGTAGCCTTGAAAGCTCTGAAGCTGCGACTCTTACAAGGCTAAGAGAGCTAGCCCTCCGTATGAAGCAGGCTGTTGTCACAGAACGAGGATCAACAGAGGCTGTACCTCCTGGAGATCTCGATACTACCCATGATATGCGTCTTTTTATAAAAAAGTTATGTGAGTGCATGATTCTTCATAAGGCTAAACATGATGCAATTACACTAGCGAAAGTGTATATCAAAAGGCATTACAAAGAGTCGTTAAGTCTTGAGGAGGTTGCGGCATATGTGGATTTAACTCCAACTTACTTTACGAAGCTTTTTAAAGAGGAAACGAGGCAAACATTTATTGAGTATGTAACAGAAGCTCGAATTGAAAAAGCAAAGCATTTACTGTTGCAAACAAAGGATAGCTTAAAGGAAATTGCCTTTGAGGTTGGCTATAAGGATCCAAATTATTTTAGTCGTGTGTTTAAAAAAATGGTTAATATGTCACCAAAACAGTTTAGGTCTACAACCTCCACCACAAAATAATACAGAAAACAATAAAATAATGCAGAAGAATGGAAGGGTTACTCCTTCTTTTTTCTTATATACTCATTATTGTAAGCGTTACCAAAAAACAAGGGGGATAAATCAATGAAAAAGGGTTTTCTAGTATCTTTATTTCTTGTTTTTACTTTAATTGTTTCAGCTTGTAGCTCGAATACAAGCACTAACGAAGGGGGAGAGAAGACGAGCGAAGGTGGCGGTGACAAAACAGCTGCACTGGATATTTTTAGCTGGTGGACTGGTGCGGGGGAAGAGGATGGATTAAAAGCTCTTATTGCATTATTCGAGGAAAAGCACCCAGAGATCCCGATTGAAAATGCAGCAGTAGCAGGTGGTGCAGGGACGAATGCAAAGGCGGTGTTGGCTAGTCGTATGCAAGGAGACGATCCTCCGGCTACATTCCAGGTACATGGTGGAGCTGAGCTGAATGAAGGCTGGGTAGCTGCTGGAAAAATGGAAACATTAAACGATTTTTATGAAGCAGAAGGCTTACTTGATAAATTTCCACAGGACTTAATCGACATGGTTAGTAAGGATGGAAACATTTACTCTGTACCTGTTAATATTCACCGAGGAAATGTGCTTTGGTACAACAAAAAGGTATTTGAGGAAAATGGGGTAGAGGCACCAACAACCTTTGATGAATTTTTTGAAGTAGCGGATGTCTTAAAGGAAAAAGGCATTACACCTTTAGCACTTGGTGATAAAGAGCCGTGGACTGCATCTCATCTATACGAAACGGTTTTACTAGGTGTGTTAGGAGCAGAGGATTATGGAAAACTGTGGACAGGTGAAGTAGCATTCGATGATCCCAAAGTAGTAGAAGCAGCAGAAACGTTCAAGAAAATGCTTTCCTATATCAATGACGATCATTCTTCACGCAACTGGCAGGATGCAACACAGCTAGTGGCAAATGGAGAAGCGGCTATGAATATCATGGGAGATTGGGCAAAGGGATACTTAGTGAACGACCTGAAGCTAAAAGTGAACGAAGACTTTGGCTATATCGCAACACCAGGTACTGACGGACAATTCATGGTCATCACAGATACATTTGGCTTGCCAAAGGGGGTAGACAATCCAGAGGGTGTAAAGCAATTCTTAAGCGTATTAGCTTCTGTTGAAGGGCAGGATGCCTTCAATCCGCTAAAAGGATCTATCCCAGCACGTGTAGACTCCGATGTATCAAAATATGACCAATATGGTCAAGACACAATCGAAGAATTCAAGTCTGCAGAGCTCGCGGCAAGTCTAGCGCACGGCTCAGCAGCACCAGAAGGCTTCGTCACTAAAGTGAACCAAAACATCAACATCTTCGTCACCCAACAAGACGTAGACCAATTCACAGAATCCCTAACATCAGCAGCATCCGAACTAAACTAACCACCCAAACAAGGGGGTATCCCCTTGTTTGGGGCCAGTCCCCCACCGCTTTAAAGCGCTGGGGACTGGCCCCAGATTAAAGGAGGAGGTTCCAACATGCAAGCATCAAAAGCAACAAATGTACCGAGTCAACAACAGCAGGATGTAACGCCTGCTATGATGATAGCACCGAAAAAACGCAAGCTCTCGAAGGACCACCTATTGGCCATCGCATTTCTCATGCCATCATTTCTGCTTATCTTAGTGTTTGTCTACGGCTTCATCGGCTGGACTGGATATGTCTCTGTTAGCAACTGGAACACACTTGTTCCTGACTTTTCATTCGTAGGCTTAAAAAACTATCTCTATTTATTCCAAGACTTTCGTTTCCAGGCGGATCTTCGAAACACCCTGTTCTTTACCGTCTTATTTATCGGTTTTGTCATCTTAAGTGGAATGGGTCTTGCTATCTTACTCGATCAAAAAATCAAAGCAGAACCCGTTTTCCGAAACTTATTCTTCTTTCCAATGGCTTTATCCTTCGTCGTCACGGGGGTTGTATGGCAATGGCTACTAAACCCATCAACAGGTGTGAACTTATTCCTAGCGAAGCTAGGTCTGGATTCTAAATGGTATACAGATACAACGATACTAGGAGGACTTCAATGGGGGAAAATTGAATTCGGCATTCCGGTAGCTCTTCTTGCTGTCGTCATAGCAGCAGTTTGGCAAATGACAGGCTTCTCATTAGCTATGTATTTAGCGGGTCTACGTGGAATTCCTGATGAAGTAAGAGAGGCGGCTCGCATGGACGGGGCATCGGAATGGATGATTTATCGAAAAATTATTCTCCCCTTATTACGACCAATCACAGTAAGTGTGATTATCATCATGGCCCATATTTCCTTAAAAATCTTTGACTTAATTTATGCCATGACAGGACCAGGAGCAAACTTTGTCACAGATGTCCCTGGTGTGTATATGTTCGAAACGACATTTCGAGGCAATTACTACGCGAACGGGGCAGCAATTGCCATCATCATGCTTGTATCAGTAGCAATCTTCATCGTTCCCTATTTAATCAGTAGCAGAAAGGCGGAGGCATAACATGGTGTTACAACGAATGAGCAAACCAGTCATCTATCTTATCTTAATAGCCATGAGTTTATTCTTCCTCATGCCTGTATACGTTATGGTAATAACAAGCTTAAAATCGTTCGATGAAGTTACACTTGCAACAATGTGGCAGCTACCAAGCTCGATTAACTTAAGTGGCTACTCAGAAGCCTTCTCAAAACTAGCACCGAATCTCATAAACTCGTTTTATTTAGTCATCCCTGCAACGTTGTTTTCCGCTTTACTAGGAGCCATGAATGGCTATGTTCTAGCAAAATGGAAGTTCAAAGGAGCAGATATCCTATTTACATTCATCCTATTTGGGATGTTTATCCCGTATCAAAGTATATTAATTCCATTAATCCAATTTCTACGTGAAGTGGGCCTATACAACTCAATCCCAGGTCTTGTCTTTGTGCATGTTGTCTACGGTCTCCCAATCACAACCTTAATGTTCCGTAACTTTTACGCAAACATCCCAGATGAAATGATTGAATCAGCTCAAATTGATGGGGCAGGCTTCTTAGGAATCTTCCGGCACATCATGATGCCACTTTCGATCACGAGCTTTGTAGTCGTGGCGATCTGGCAGTTCACAAACATATGGAATGAATTCCTATTTGCTGTCACCATTACTACATCCGATCAACAACCAATCATGGTTGCCTTACAAAACCTATCCGGAAGCCAAATCGTCCACTGGAATGTCCAAATGGCCGGAGCGCTCCTAGCCGCACTCCCAACACTACTCGTCTACATCCTCCTAGGCAAATACTTTGTGAAGGGGCTACTGGCAGGCTCAGTAAAAGGGTAGGAGGGGTGGTGCCAGTCCCCCAACGCTTTAACGCGCTGGGGGACTGGCACCTGAGCATGTGTAACCTTTCGGTTTTCTTTACCTATAACTTAGAGTGTACAAGTGTATTAGCTATCAAAATAATACTAGAAGAAATGGCTTCAACCTATTAACGTAGTGGGGGTCAGGCACCCGCCACACACCGACCCACCCGACAAATAAAAACTCGATAAAACTAACAAATAATTTAAAGGATTTCCTCTAACGCTGTCGAATAATATCCCCGAACATAAAATCTAAATCAATCGAAAGGCGTGACACCTCACACATGTCAAGAAAACCAAGAATATGGTACCCCGGAGCAACCTACCACATTTATAAAAGAGGAAATCGTCGAAGTGATCTCTTCCACGACAATTCAGACAGATATAAATACTTCAATCTCCTCGCTGACACCAAACAAAGATACCCTTTCACCCTTCATAGCTACTGCTTAATGACAAACCACATTCATCTCTTACTTCAAACGGATCAACACAACATCGGCCTCATCATGCAGGATCTCAACTTTCGCTACGCCATCTACTTCAATAAAAAATATTCCCTTGAAGGTCATGTGTTTCAAAATAGATACGGTTCTTCTCTCATCACCAGCGATGCTAAGTTTCTAAATATAGGGAAGTATATTCACCTAAACCCATCCGAAGCAAAAATGGTCAAAAAACCAGAAAACTTTAAATGGAGTAGCTATCACTACTACGTAACAAATACACCTAACCAACTGATAACAAAAGAAAAAACACTCTCATATTTTCCAGCTCCTCAAATAGAAAACTTTCGAAGGTTTACGATGGAACCATAAAAGGCAAAAAAGGTGCCAGTCCCTCAGCGCTTTAACGCACCGGGGGACTGGCACCTCTCTACCTCTCTCTAACCTAAAAACTTTATCCTATTAACGTAGTGGGGGCCAGGCACCATCCACCGCCAAGGCACCAACCACCACCCCAACCAAAACAAAAAAGCACCTCAACAAAGGCGCTTCCTCATCAAACTCTATCAATTCATCAAAACCGTCAACAACGCAGTTAAGACCGCTGTCACCACCGGCAATGAAATATATAAGATTAATTTATTACGCTGTTTTATTCTTGCAACTTCCTCAGGTGTGATCCATTCGCGACTCGACATCAACAATACTCCCTTTCAACTGATGGTAGCTGGCTAGCTTTGCACATGCACTAGCATGAACAGAGGCCCCTATAGCTTTGCGTCATCACTTTTCAGTGATTTTGCCCTTTACTATCAGTATCGGGATTATATACGAGTTTTACATAGGACCATTGCTTCAAAGTGTTTGTGAAAATGGACCTATTTAGACCAAATATGTACCTGTCATACTCTAAAATTTCTTAATCTTACGTTTCCCTATTTTGATATAAAGCTTTCTGTCTCCTTCTGAGCGAAAAAACTTAACACCAAAAAGGCTTAGGGGAGTAGAAATTTCTTTCAATTGTAATAAAGGCATTGAAAAAACCTCCTATATACCTATATGATTACATAAATTGTATTATAAATGGGACGAATTGTATATATAAACCTTTCTTTATAATTCGACAAAAAACAGAAGAAATTTGTCGAATTATAAAGAATAAGATATTTTAAAATAATAATTATGAAATTTCAGTACACAAATATGAATCGCCCACCTTCCAAAATTCAACAAGAATCCTCACTTACCTTCTGCAATCAATCTCTCTAAAGTGATACACTAAACATAAATATAGAAGATAAAAATACACACAGTTAAAAGGAGGTAAAACGCAAATTGATGTACACAATCGGAATTGACTTAGGTGGAACAAACCTTCGAATTGGATTTTTCAATGAACAGGGTGAGCTTTTAGAGGAACAAAGTCGTCCAACAGAAAGTGAAAAGGGGCCAAATCACACTATCTCAATCATGGCCAACGAAATCAACAAACTGAAAGAAAAGCACTCCAGCTCCAACTCCATTATTCAATCAGTCGGAATTGGGGCACCAGGTCCACTTAATCCACAGAAAGGAATCATTATCGAGCCACCGAATTTGCCGGGATGGGTAAACATTCCACTCGTCTCCCTACTTGAAGAAAAAACAAACCTACCAGTAAAACTAGAAAATGACGCAAATGCAGCAGCTCTCGCAGAAGCAACGTTAGGTGCGGGCAAAGGAGCAAGGAGTGTCTATTTCCTCACGATCAGCACAGGAATTGGTGGAGGCTATGTTCTTAATGGTGAACTTGTATCAGGTGCACAAGGTAGCTGTGGAGAAATCGGCAATATGATTGTTGATCCAAGTCCTGATGCCTATCAAGGTCCTGGTCTCAATAAAGGTGCCCTAGAAGGTCTAGCGAGTGGTACAGCAATTGGTCGAATCGGCAAGGAGCGTTTTGGTGTGGAAACCGGGGCACAAGGAGTGGTTGAGCAAGCAGCTAGTGGGAACAAAGAAGCCCAGCAAATACTAACGGAAGCCGTAAACTACTTAGCCATTGGCCTTGCAAATATCATTCATACAGTTAATCCAGAAATCATCGTTCTCGGTGGAGGGGTGATGAAATCGAAGGACTACATTCTTCAACCATTAATTGAAAAAACAAAGCAATACGTCTACCCAAGTCTTCGGGATCAACTCGTGATTAAACCAGCTCATCTCGATCAAAAAGCAGGTCTAATAGGTGCAGGCTTGCTGAGAAAATAACAAAAGACGATAACGTGGCTCGTCCGCTAAAAAAATTCCATAAAAATACTTTATTAGGAAAACGATGGATTTTCACTCGGAATTTTTAAAAGAACTGAATGAATTTCATAAATAGAATCCCTAGAGCCCTACCACTCGCCCCACGGAAAGCGAGCAACTAGAGCGAAATTCAACCAGATCGGACACTTGATAACTATAAACAACCAAAATGTAAAAAGGATACTGAATTAATAGATCTGCTTAAATAAACGAAGCATGTATAAACTTAATTCACTTCATAAAAATAAATTCCAAGCTGTATAAAACCCATCTCCTAAAACAAATACTAGTAAAAAAATGAGGAGAACGCTTATGACGACTTCAGCATCGCAACCAGGCAAAACAACGGTTATCTTCCATTATAAAGAAAACCATCATCAGCAAATTTTAAATCTCTCACAGCTAACAGCTCTACTTCACGCAGACCTTATTTTCATAGATGAGTTTAAGGAAGCGAAGAAGCTGGAAAAGAAAATCTGGACTTTAGATATTAATGGTAGTAGCTTGAATATCTACCTTAAGTAAGAAAAGTGGGTGAGCACCAGCCCCATAGCTACCGGGACTTCTAAGCCACCCGATGACCTCACACACTAGAAAGCGGTGTGACCTACACATAATCAAGAAGTGACAGCTAACAAGGTGACGATAAGTCAGGTTGATTCAAGAGATCTTTAAGAAAAATCAAGTGGTAAATCTCCGAACAAAAGATGCTAAGCGACTCCTATAAAGGAAAAAAGGAAAAGGAACTATGACACATTCCTTCTCCTTTTCATAGTCCCCTTATCTCCTTCTACCATCACTTCACTTCGAATTAACGGATATCCTATTAAAGCACCTAAAAAGATCAAACTTCCACACACATCATACCCAACATCTAATAATCTCCCGCTACGTGAAAAATAAAGCTGCAATATTTCAGTTGTAAACCCAGCTCCTAATCCTACTAAGATCACAACTAATCGACTCGGCCACTTCCAATACGTAATAGCCCCTAAGAAGAAAAAACTCATCACATGTCCTAGTTTTTGGGTCATGTAAGCTGAATTGTCTATAGAAAAATCGTTATGAAAGAATTCATGCAATGGGGGATTAGGTGAAAACCGAAAGTGTAGCTGATATTCATGTAATAGATGTGATAGGCTTTCGGTACATGTAAAGAAAAACAAAAACAGTAGATAAAAGAGAAAAATGAAAGCTCTCAAAAAACATCACCTCACCAAGAAGGATGGTCAAAACTCCTTTCTTTTAAACGGAATCTTTGTTGTTGATTTCGGTTACAGGCAGGCACTTTTTGCGGGCGGTCCGGAAGTCTTCTCAGCGCAAGTGCCTGTCTGGGCTCTCTTTTGAAAAACGTTCTCTTAGAGGAGCCGCCAATCACCAAATTACTTAAACTCAACATAAGACACCGGAACAAAAAGAAAACAACACCCTAGTACCAAGAGTGTTGTTCATGCGAATAATCGTTTAATAGGTTTTCTCCAGACTTTAAGATAGAGTGTGTGATCCTGTTGATCCCGATACACCTTGATTCCAAACCATTTCAATGGAGTGAAAACCTCCTTTAGCTGTAACAACGGCATTGCACTATCCCCTCCACTCACTTATCAGATATTTCCATTTTACTTTAAAGAGACCAAAAGTAACAGAAATTGTTCTCTACAAAGAACGACAAAATACAGTGATTAATAGGTAGTAAGAACTACCTCTATTAATTACTTAAGTGCATCCATAATTACCCATTACTGTTTCCTCTATAAAGACCTTTAATGAGAAACCGATAGTAAATAAAGGAGCAGTGTAAAAAATGTGAAGGAAGGAGGAAGAAAAAATGAAGAATTGGTTAACACCTGAAGAAATGGAACAAAAGAGAGCGAGGAAGAAACAGATCATCACACTTTCCCTACCGATTATTTCTATTTTAGTAGGAGTGCTTGTGACGCTAGCATTAAATAGTTTTTCATGAAATTCATCACAATCTATAAGTTTTAACGGAAAAAAACAAGAAGAAAGCACTTACATCTCAAATTTGGTACAAATTACCCAAAAATAAATGTAAAATAATTGTCAGATTCGTGCTATGATTAAGACCGGTTAGTGAAAAACATCACCTTATTTGTAAATAAATGTAGAAATAACATTACACATTCTTTATAATAAGACAGTCCTACTAAAAGAGAAGAACTTATAAATAAGCTTAATAGATTACTATTCATCGGAGGTTATCATGGAAGAAACAATCAGCTTAAAGGAGCTGTTTCTTACATTAAAGAAACGTCTCTCACTCATCATCATTATCGCAGCCATTGCAACCGCGACAAGCGGACTAGTTAGTTATTTTCTCCTAACACCAATTTACCAATCCTCTACACAAATTTTGGTAAATCAGTCAAAGAATGATCAGCAGGCGTACAACGTAGGTGAGCTTCAAACAAACCTACAGTTAATTAACACGTACAATGTCATCATTAAGAGTCCAGCAATATTAGATAAAGTCATTGAAAAAGAAGAGCTAAACATGAGTGCAGGTGCATTAAATAGCTTAGTTACAGTGGGAAGTGAACAGAACTCTCAGGTTGTTAACATCACTGTTCAAAATGAGGATCCAAAAAAAGCAGCTGCGATTGCCAATTCAATTGCTACAACGTTTAAAGAAGAGATTGCAACCATTATGAGTGTTGATAATGTCAGTATCTTAACGACAGCAGAGCTTGGAGAGAATCCAGCGCCGATTAAACCACAGCCAGTACTGAACATGGCGATTGCTTTAGTTGTAGGTCTCATGGCAGGTGTGGGCTTAGCCTTCTTATTAGAATACTTAGATAACACGATTAAAAATGAACAGGATATTGAAAAACAGCTTGGTCTTCCAGTACTTGGAGCGATTACAACAATTAACATGGATTCGGAAGCAAGCCCACATGAATCCAAACCATCAACGTTAAGAACGCGAGGTGAGTCTGTTGGCTCGTAAAGATCGAAAACAACTATTTCAATTACAAAACCGAAGCTTAATCTCAATGACAAGTCCGAAATCTCCAATCGCGGAGCAATTTCGTACAATTCGTACAAATATCCAATTCTCAAGTATTGACCAGGAGCTTCAGACGATTATTGTGACATCCTCTGGTCCTGCAGAAGGAAAATCAACGACAACAGCAAATTTAGCAGTGGTCTTTGCTCAGCAAGGAAAGCGTGTCTTATTAATTGATTCTGATTTACGTAAACCGACTGTTCATTATACATTCCGTCTTGAAAACCATGTAGGGCTTTCAAACGTGTTAACGAGACAATCAACATTACAAGAAGCAGTAAAGGAAACAGCTCAGGAAAAGCTTTGGGTATTATCAAGTGGTCCAATTCCACCAAATCCTTCCGAGCTACTTGGCTCTAAAGGTATGCAGGTTCTTCTTGAGCAAGCAAAGGAAGAATACGATGTGATCATTCTTGATACACCACCAGTACTTGCTGTAACCGATGCCCAAGTATTATCTAATATAGCGGACGGAGTTGTCTTAGTCGTAAGTAGTGGTAAGACAGAAACAGAATCTGCGAAGAAAGCGAAAGAATTACTAGATAGTGCAAAGGCGAAGATCCTAGGTGTGGTCCTAAACAATAAAAAAGCAGAAGACAGTCAGTATTATTACTACTATGGGGGAAAATAGACATATTTCGACAAAAACCCCCTCTTTTCTTTGCAATTCTCTTATGATACGATTTATTTCGCATCAGAAATATAGGATTTAACAACTAGTTAATAACATTAAATAGAAATGTGGTGGGTATATTGATTGGTTTGAGTTGGATTATAACTATAACAAAAGACTTAGAACGATCCATCTCAATTATATGCAGTCATATACCCACTACACACGATTTTAGAACGAACAACATGAACAACATCTGATAAATCGTTGCCTCGATAAAGCAACTTGCCAATAAGATCCAATCAATTATCTACCATCATTGAACGTATACAGGAGTAGAATACATGAACAGCTTCCCACAATTACCTAAGTCAATGAAGAAAGCAATTCGTTATCTTTACCAGGATGCACCAGTTGAGAAGTTAGAAGAAATACAGAAAATCCTAAATCAAGTAATAGAGAGCCGTTTAGAGAAAGAAAGCTTGAAAGAATCATAAATAGCTAATGAAAGAGCATATCTACTAGACATGATTTTTCATTAACTATTTATTATCGACATTTATAAGAAGAAGGGAAGGGATGGTCTTGAGTTATTCAAAGCGGGTTTCACTGCTCCTTGGTTTAGATTCACTCATCGTCTTATGTTCAATATATATCGGCTATTTTGTTTTAAATCCTTATGTATCCTATTATTCGCTTCACATGCTTGTAGTTAGCTCACTTGCCTTACTAGTTAGTCATCATATTTTTGCTTTTATTTATCGGTTGTACCATAAGGCTTGGGAGTATGCGAGTGTAGGGGAGTTAGTCGCCCTTGTGAAAGCTATCACATTCTCTATTTTAACAACAGCTGCTGTACAATTTATTACAGTAGGGAATGTCTATGTACGAGTACTCTTCATTACGTGGCTCCTACATATGTGTTTAATTGGAGGATCTCGTTTTTCATGGAGAATGATACGTGATCGTTATATTAAATCACAGGTAGAAACGAAGAATGCGTTAATTATTGGAGCAGGCTCAGCGGGAACGATGCTTGTGAGACAGCTATTAAAAAACCAAGATAGTGAACTCAAACCCGTTGCCTTTGTTGATGACGACGTAAAAAAACAAAAGCTACAAATATACGGGGTAACCGTTCTTGGTAAAACGGAAGATATTCCGGAAATCGTGAAAAATCAAGATATTGACCATATTATTATTTCGATTCCTTCCTTAAGCAAAACAGAAATTCAACATATCTATCAACAATGTAGTAAAACAACTGCGAAAACGAAAATCATGCCAATGATTGAGGATATTGTCACAGGAAAGGTTGCAGTTAACCAGTTCCGCGATGTTCAGGTAGAGGACTTACTTGGACGTGACCCTGTTGAGCTCGATTTAGAAAGTATTTCGAAGAAGATTACTGGTAAAACCATTCTAGTAACAGGTGCTGGTGGATCAATAGGCTCTGAGATTTGCCGTCAGGTGTGCAAGTTCAGGCCGAAACAGCTCTTATTGTTAGGACATGGGGAAAACTCGATCTATGCAATTGATATGGAGCTACGAAATCGACATCAACAGGATGTGACGATTATCCCAGTGATTGCTGATATTCAAGACCGTCATCGGATTTTCTCTGTGATGGAGGAGTATAAGCCAGATGTTGTGTACCATGCGGCAGCACATAAGCATGTACCGTTGATGGAGTACAATCCGATTGAAGCGGTAAAAAACAATGTACTCGGAACGAAGAATGTAGCAGAGGCTGCAGATACATTTGGAGTGAATACATTCGTTCTTGTTTCTTCTGATAAAGCCGTTAACCCAACAAATGTGATGGGGTCAACAAAACGTGTCGCTGAAATGGTGATTCAGCAGTTAAACAAAGCAAGTCAAACGAACTTTGTCGCGGTACGATTTGGAAATGTGCTTGGAAGTCGTGGAAGTGTTATTCCACTCTTTAAGAAGCAAATTCAAGCTGGTGGTCCGATTACGGTGACTCACCCAGATATGACGCGTTACTTTATGACAATACCAGAGGCATCGAGACTTGTGATGCAGGCCGGTGCACTAGCACGCGGGGGCGAGATCTTTGTGCTAGATATGGGTGAGCCAGTGAAAATTGTCGATCTTGCGAAAAATCTTATTCGTTTATCTGGTTATACAGAGGATGAAATTAGCATTAAGTTCGCAGGGATTCGCCCTGGGGAAAAGATGTATGAGGAACTGCTAGGGGAAAATGAGGTTCACAGTGAAGCGGTATTCCCGAAAATCTTCATTGGAAAAACAGTGGATTTTGATTATGAAACAGTTCGAGTGCTTATTAATAACTATGAAACATTCGACACAGAGTACTTAAGAGAATATGTATTAGGTCTTGCGAATAAGAAGGACTCATACTTACTAGAAAGTGTTCAGTAGAGAGGAAGAGTGATAACGATGCAAAAAGTGAGAAAAGCGATTATCCCAGCAGCAGGTCTAGGAACAAGATTCTTACCAGCCACTAAGGCTCAGCCAAAGGAAATGCTTCCAATCGTTGATAAGCCAACGATTCAATACATTATTGAAGAAGCGGTTCAATCAGGGATTGAAGATATCATCATTGTCACAGGTCGTGGAAAGCGTGCAATCGAGGATCACTTTGATAAATCCTATGAGCTAGAAGAAACACTTGCGAAAAAAGAGAAGTTCAATCAGCTAGAAGAAATTCAAGAGATTTCAAAGCTCGCAAACATTCATTATATTCGTCAGAAAGAACCACTTGGCTTAGGACATGCCATTGGCTGTGCAAGTCGCTTCATCGGCAACGAACCATTTGCCGTTCTTCTTGGAGATGACATTGTGCATTCACCTGACTATCCTTGCTTAAAGCAACTAATCGATGCATATGAAGAGCATGATGCTTCCGTCATTGGCGTGCAGCAGGTTCCAGAGCAAGACGTATCAAAATATGGTGTTGTTTCCATTGATCAAACGAAACAAACAAATAATGTCTTCGCGGTCAACGACTTAGTAGAAAAGCCAAGTGTTGAAGAGGCACCTTCTAATTATGCGATTATGGGTCGTTACGTCTTAACACCAGGAATCTTCGATATCTTAGAAAACCAAGAGCCAGGTGCTGGTGGAGAAATTCAGTTAACGGATGCGATTAAGAAGTTAAATGAACAGCAGTATGTCATGGCTTGTGAATTTGAAGGTCAACGTTATGATGTTGGTGACAAATTTGGGTTCATTAAGGCAACAGTCGAATTTGCTTTAGGTCGAGAAGATTTGAAGGATGAAGTAGTCGACTATTTGAAGAATGTTGTAGAGAAAGAGACGGTTTCACGGTTAATTTAGGATTTGATGTATAGGTGATGCCTCCTTACCTTTATCAATGGAGGCACTCGGCTATGCTGTGGGTTGTTCTTGACCTTAAACACGATGTTGTTGGTGGTATGGCGTGAGGGTGGGTTGGATGCCCGATTTTATTATTATTTTAATTGATGGCTTTTAAGAAAATCTTGCGATTTTCTATTTTTTACTTCTGGGGACTTATTATTGGTTGATTGGAGGTAGGAATGAGGAAGAAGGTTAAGGTTTTAGTTGGTGATTAATGGGTTAACGATGGTTGAGTTGTTGGCGATTTTTGCTATTTTGGGAATCATTACTGCCATCGCAGTGCCTTTGGTACTTGGGCATGTAGAGAAAACTTATGAAGAAGTATGTGATGTGAACAGAGAGAAGCTGGAGAAGATGTATGAAACAGATCTAGTGGTAGAGGGTGTTACTCACTCTGATGCTATTTTTAGAACTTATTTAGTTGGGTACGGAGATGAGGTTTGTCCAGAGGACGGGATTGTTAATTATGCTGATGGTGAAGTTCATTGTAGTGTCCATTCTGGTGATAAAGAGAGTAGTGAGGGTGACGAAGAGGGAGATGTTCCGTTTTTGTGAGTACGTTCGTTTTGGATGGATTAGATGTTAGTAGGTTACTAACATGGGGTTACAGGATGTGCATTTAATCCATGATTTTTTAGTGTTTGAATAATAGTTGGGAAGTCAGAATGGTTGATAGATAACCACAACATGTTGTGTTTAAACCAGTGAAAAATCACTAAGATATTCAATATATGGAGTTTATCTATATAACATAGTATCATTTTGTCACTATATAAAGATAAAATTACTAAAATCGGGCATTTTGGATTTTGAAAACGTTGATTTGACGGGCTTTTTGGCAACCTAAAATATGGAAAAATATTGAATGGAGTTAAGGAACTGACTATCGTGGTTAGATTGAACGCTAGAAACCTTGCGGGATGAGGGTTTGAGGCGATTTTAGTGAGATTTATAGATTGATTGAATGGTCTATATAATAGGAAGAAACTCGGTTTAGAGTGACTTAATAGTGAATATCTATTTCGTATTTACTTGTTAGATTGAATAGATATTACGAGGTGGCTATCGGATATAGATAAGATTTAGTGGTTTAGTAGTTGGTTGGAATTGATGAATAACAGATTCTAATTAAGTCCTAATCTACTAAAGAACAAATTTTAAGGAGTGTAGCTGGATGTATATGAAGGTTAAAAGATTGATAGATATCATTCTTTCTTTAATTGGACTTATAGTACTATCACCAATTTTTTTAATTTTAATTATTGCTATTAAGCTCGATTCAAAAGGTCCGGTACTGTTTAAGCAAAAGCGTATTGGAATTAACAAGACCCATTTTAATATCTTGAAGTTTCGCACTATGAGAATAGATACTCCTAAGGACACTCCAACTCACTTATTAGGTAATCCAGAACAGTATATCACAAAAATGGGTAAATTCCTGAGAAAAACCTCACTTGATGAGCTTCCGCAGATTTGGAATATTTTTGTGGGACAGATGAGTATTATTGGGCCAAGACCCGCACTATGGAATCAGTATGATCTGATTGCTGAAAGGGATAAGTATGGTGCTAATGACGTACCACCTGGATTAACTGGTTGGGCACAGATTAATGGTAGAGATGAGCTTCCTATTGAAGTGAAAGCGAAATTAGATGGGGAGTACGTTGAGAAGATTAGCCTCTGGATGGATGTAAAGTGCTTCTTCGGGACCATTGTTAGTGTAGTGAAGAGTGATGGGGTTGTTGAAGGTGGAACCGGAGTTAAGAAGGAAGTTGCAAGTACTAAGGAGAAAGAAACTTTATGAAAGTAAATAGAGTAATAGAGGTGTTCAAATGCTTTTAGTCACCGGAATCACTGGTCATACGGGAAAATACTTCTTAGAAGAACTTATTAATAATAAATATGAAGGCTCTATCCGCTGTGTTGTTAGGGAAACATCCAACACTTCTCTTTTGGATAACAGCGGCTTGAATATAGAAAAGGCTGTAGGAGATTTAGATGATCCAGACTTTATTGATAGTGTGATGAATGGTGTTGATACGGTAATGCACATCTATAATATTCACCATTCACCAATGATAGTGCGATCTGCTATTAAGAATAAAGTTAAAAGGACAATATTAGTACACACCACAGGAATTTATTCTGAATTTAAGTATGCCTCGGAAGGATATAAAAAAATAGAACAAGAGATTAAAGAGCTAAAAAGCGATACTAAATCTCTGACAAAAATAACAATTTTAAGGCCCTCTATGATATATGGAGATCTCTGTGATAGAAACATGAGTAAGTTTATTAAAATGATAGATAAACTAAGAATCATGCCTGTTATCAACGGTGGAAATAGTTTTATTCAACCAGTGAATGCCAGAGATTTAGGGAAGGCATTTTTTACTGTATTAATGTCTCCAATAGAGTCTGATGGAGACGCTTATGATCTATCCGGTGAAAGGCCTATTAGAATGATAGATGCTTTCAGGTTAATAAGCAAAGAACTCAATAAAAAAACAGTCTTTATCAGCGTACCATTAAGTTTAGGTGTACTGATGGTAAGAGTTATTAAAACTCTGACGCTAGGAAGAATCGATTATATAGAACGGGTTCAGAGAATGGGAGAAGACAGAAACTATTCCCACGGTGCTGCAAATAGTGACTTCGGTTATAATCCCATGACTTTTGAAAAAGGAATACAAATAGAAGTTCAAGAGTATCTAGAGAAAAAAAGAAATTAGCTAAAATGAGTAGGAGCATTGATATGAAAATAGCTGTACTTTCAAGCCATACATCTTCATTGTTTTGGTTTCGTATGGATATGATGAAAGACTTTATAGAAAATGGTCATACCGTTATTGCATTAGGCTCTGAGCCTGAAGCAGAATGGAAGAAAAAGTTCGAAGAATACAATATTGATTATAGGCAGCTATATGTTGAACGAAATGGCATGAATCCACTCAAAGATTTAAAAACTTTAAGGTTTCTTTATACATTCATGAAAAA
This sequence comes from Bacillus weihaiensis, assembly GCF_001889165.1. Lineage (GTDB taxonomy): Bacteria > Bacillota > Bacilli > Bacillales > Bacillaceae > Metabacillus > Metabacillus weihaiensis. Next base: position 236,413 of record NZ_CP016020.1, read on the forward strand.
GGAAAGACCTGATAAAGTGTTTGCATACCAAGCTAAAACGGTTGTTTATGGAAGTATAGCTGCAAAATTAAATGGTATTTCTGAAGTATACCCTTTAATAGCTGGACTTGGTTCGATATTTAGGGGAGAAGGTTTTAAAAACAAGGTAGTAAAAACAATAATGAAAATAGAATACTGGGTTGCTTGTAAATGTAGCAAGAAAGTATTTTTTCAGAATCAAGATGATAAAAATGAGTTTATTCAAAATGGATTAGTAAAAGGTAAAAAGACGGTTATTATTAATGGTTCGGGAGTTGATATTGAGAAATTCAAACCAACACAATTTCCAGAAGAACCGGCATTTCTATACATTGGTAGACTTATTAAAGATAAAGGGATAATGGAATACTTAGAAGCTTGTAAAGAAATTAAAAATAAACACCCTAAGGTTCGTTGTTTGCTAGTAGGGCCATTTGACAGTAATCCTTCTGCCTTAAAACCAGATGAGCTGAAACCCTTTATAGAAAATGGTGTTATTGAATATTTTGGGGAACAAAGTGATGTGAGACCATTTATCTCTCAATGTAGCACGTATGTATTACCATCTTATCATGAAGGTACGCCAAAAACGGTTTTAGAAGCCATGGCAATGGGGAGGTCAATCATAACGAGCGATGCTCCCGGTTGTAGGGAGACAGTTATTGAAGGACAAAATGGATATTTAGTGAAGGTAAAAGATATCAAAGGGTTAACAAATAAGATGGAATACTTGATATCTGATCGCGAGATATGCAAAAACATGGGACAAGAGAGTGCGAAGATTGCTAGAGAAAAATATGATGTGAAAGTTGTAAATCAATCAATTATCCAGACAATGGATTTATAAATAAAGGAGAATTCAATATGAACTTATATGAGAAGATTGTTAATAGAGAAGAGAAAATTTCATTAGTTGGACTTGGCTATGTAGGTATGCCAATCGCTGTTGCCTTTGCAAAGAAGGCTGATGTGATTGGATTTGATGTAAACAAACAAAAAATTGAACTTTATAAGAATGGTATAGATCCTACAAAAGAAGTAGGAAATGAAGTAATCAAAAATACAACAGTAGATTTTACTTCAGATGAAGCGAGACTTAGAGAAGCAAAGTTTCATATTGTTGCAGTGCCAACACCTGTAAAAGATGATCATACTCCTGATTTAACACCGGTGGAATCAGCAAGCCGCACGTTAGGTAGGAATTTGACAAAAGGTTCAATAGTTATCTTTGAATCTACAGTTTATCCTGGTGTAACTGAAGATATTTGTGTTCCAATTTTAGAAAGAGAATCAGGATTAAAATGTGGTGTAGATTTTAAAGTTGGTTATTCACCAGAAAGAATTAACCCTGGTGATAAAGTTCATAGATTAGAAACAATTATAAAAGTTGTAGCTGGTCAAGATGAACAAACCCTAGATACTGCTGCAAAAGTATATGAATTAGTTGTTGAAGCCGGTGTGTATAAAGCTGCAAGTATTAAAGTGGCTGAAGCTGCAAAGGTTATTGAGAATTCACAACGTGATATTAATATTGCTTTCATGAATGAACTCTCTATTATTTTTAATAAAATGGACATTGATACAAAAGCAGTACTTGAAGCAGCAGGAACGAAATGGAATTTCCTTAATTTCTCTCCAGGATTAGTTGGTGGTCATTGTATAGGTGTTGACCCATACTATCTAACATATAAAGCAGAGCAAATGGGTTACCATTCCCAAATCATCCTTTCGGGAAGAAAAATAAACGATGATATGGGTAAATATGTTGCCGAAAGTACGGTAAAGAAAATGATTAAAGCGAATAAGCAAATAAATGGTGCGAAAATAGCAATATTTGGTGTTACGTTTAAAGAGAACTGTCCCGATGTGAGAAATACAAAAGTAGTCGACGTAATAAAAGAATTAGAAGAGTACGGAGTAGACGTTAAAGTTGTAGATCCTCAAGCAGACAAAGAAGATTTATGGCGTGAATATAGAATTAATCTTTGTGAAATAGAAGATATAAAAGAAATGGATGCAGTAATCTTTGCAGTTCCACACGATGAATTTAAAGCTATGCAATTGGAAGATGTAAAAATGATGTTTGGCCCAACTGGATATGTTAATTTAGAAGCTATGAATGAAGTAGCTGCAACTTCTGAGTTTGATATAAATATTGATAGAAAAGATTGTGTACTAATGGACCTTAAAGGGATATTTAATAGAAAAGAAGCAGAAGATACTGGATTTGTATATTGGAGGTTGTAAAAATGGTATATGAAAATATAAAGTTTCCGGAGGGCAGTAAATTCTTAGTTACTGGCTCAGCAGGTTTTATTGGTTCTAATTTAGTAGAAGCAATACTGAAATTAGGCTATAAAGTTAGAGGGCTAGATAATCTTTCAACTGGTAAAAAAGAAAATGTAGAAGAGTTTTTAGATAATCCTAATTACGAATTTATCGAGGGAGATATTCGTGATCTTGAAACATGTATGAAAGCTTGTGAAGGAATCGATTATGTTTTAAATCAAGCTGCATGGGGGAGTGTTCCAAGAAGTATTGAGATGCCTTTGTTTTATGAAGAGGTAAATATAAAAGGCACTTTAAATATGATGGAAGCTGCTAGAAGAAACGGTGTGAAAAAATTTGTCTATGCTTCAAGTTCATCAGTTTACGGTGATGAACCTAACCTACCTAAAAAAGAAGGAATAGAAGGTAATGTTTTGTCTCCTTATGCTCTTACTAAAAAAGTAAATGAAGAATATGGGAGATTGTATTCAAACCTCTATGGATTAGACACATATGGCTTGCGGTATTTTAATGTATTTGGCAGAAGACAAAATCCCGATGGTGCATACGCAGCGGTAATTCCAAAATTCATTAGGCAATTATTGAATGATGAAGCCCCAACGATTAATGGTGATGGAAAGCAGAGTAGGGATTTTACTTATATCGAGAATGTAATCGAAGCTAATCTGAAAGCTTGTAATGCCTCGCATGAAGCAGCAGGAGAAGCCTTTAATATTGCCTATGGTGGAAGAGAGTTTTTAATTGATATATATATGGAACTATTAAATGCTTTAGGGAAAGACATTCAGCCGACTTTTGGCCCTGATCGTAAAGGTGATATTAAGCATAGTAATGCTGATATTAGTAAAGCAAAAGAGCTACTGGGGTATCATCCTCATTGGAGTTTTGAACTAGGAATTAAAAAAGCTATAGATTGGTATAAGGAGAATCTTTAACCATGAAAATTGCAATTCATCAGAACAAGGATATTTTTGATCACTCTACTACATGGGACAAAGTATGGATCGAGTATTGTAAAGAAGAAAAAATTGACTATGAAGTAGTCGATTGCTTTTCTAATAATATATTAGAAAAAATAAAGGATTTTGATGTCTTGTTATGGCATTTTAATCATTTTTCGTTACAAGAAATGAAATTTGCAAGAAGTATATTGCTTAGTATAAAGAAAATAGGTATTAAAGTCTTTCCTGATCATGAAGCAAATTGGCATTTTGATGACAAGATTGCGCAGAGTTATATATTGCAAGCTATAAATGCACCTATACCAAAAGCTTGGACATTCTATAAATTAAAGTCAGCTGTTGATTTCTATGAAAATAGTTGTGTGTACCCAATCGTTGCAAAGTTAAAAAGTGGTTCGGGATCAAATAATGTTCAACTATTAAAAAATAAAGGTGAAGCCATTAAATATGCAAAAAAAATGTTTGGTAAAGGTCTTAATCCAACACCTAATCTTCTGTTTAAAACAAAGTCTAATGTTCAAACATCAAGAAATATAAAGAATTTTGTAGCACGAGCAAAAAGAATCCCTGACTTTATTGAGTCAATTAAAAAGGCTGCAGAATTTGATAACGAGAAAGGTTATGTTTATTTACAAGAGTTTATCCCAAATAAAGGATATGACCTTAAAGTTGTAGTTGTTAAAAATAAATTAAGTTTTCTAGCGCGGGATGTGAGGAAAGGAGATTTTAGAGCCTCAGGTGGTGGGTCCATTAGTTATGACAAGTCGCTGATTACACCTGAGATAAGAGAAATAGCTTTCCAAATATCAGGTGAGTTAGGCTTTGAATGTATGGGCTATGATTTTGTTGTTGATTCACGTACAAATTCACCTAAAATCGTAGAAATTAGCTATGGTTTTTCTCATCTAGCTCAAATGGATTTAGGGGGGCACTGGGATAGAAGTGGTGAATGGCATAATGAACCACTAAATGCACCAGAAGAAATTATAAAGAATATGTTGGTTGAAAATGAAAGTAATGTATAAATGTTGTATTTGAAATAAATTATAATACTTGGAAAAAGAAAGGATTACCTTAATGATGGAGAAAGATAAGATTTCCATTGTAATGGGCGTATATAATTGTTCTGAAACTATAGATGCCGCAATTGAATCTATCCTAAAACAGACGTATGAAAATTGGGAATTTATAATATGCGACGATTGTTCCACAGATAACACCTTTAAAATAATACAAAATTACAAAAAAAAGTTTCCAGACAAATTTATAATTTTAAAGAATAAAACAAATTCAAAGCTAGCCTATAGTTTAAATCACTGTTTAAAATATGCAACTGGAACTTACATTGCCAGAATGGATGGTGATGATTTATCACATCCAGAAAGGTTCGAAAGACAAATAAATTTCTTGAAAAAAAATTCATCATTTGACCTTGTGGGTACCTCAATGCAAAGATTTAATGAAAATGGCCTTTATGATATATTATATAGTATTAAAAAACCTGATAAATATACATTAAGAAATAAAATACCTTTTAATCATGCAACGATTCTGACTTATAAAAGGGTTTATGACAATTTAGGAGGTTACACAGTTTCAGAACGAACCAAAAGGTCACAAGATTATGATCTCTGGTTTAGGTTTTTTAAAGAAGGGTTTAAAGGTGATAATCTAAAGGAAGCTTTATATTTTGTGCGAGAAGATTCAGCAGCTATAAGACGAAGAACTTTTAAAGTTAGATATAATGCTTATAAGACTACCATTATGGGATATAAAATGCTAAATTATCCTATCCATTGGTATTTACCTGCTACAGGAAGATTTATTATAAAAAGTATAACACCTTATTTATTAATAGATATATATAGGAAGTTTCAAAGTTTTAAGAGTAAAAGTTAATTTAAAAATTATAAAGTGAAAATATACCACATGTTAAGAGGGGAAGAAAATTCCTATCAGCTAGCTTCACCCTTTGAGTTCGTTCGAGTTGATTTGTAGGAAGTTAATGACTTTATTTCTTAGGAAACTCACATTTTTCTCAACAGGTGCGAACCCTGAGTCTCATTCTATGAAGTAACATTTATAAGTTGGTAAACTTTAAAAAGTCGATATAAAAAATATAGCTCTTGGAAAGAATAAAAAAGAGGCATGATTAATATGATAGTGTACATTATTACCACTTTGTTGGTTTTTATTTTTGCAACCATGGCTAGTTATATTAAAATTACAAATAACTTAGAGATAAACGGTTATTATAGTAGGAATAACCGTTTTTTCGTTCTTCTGACCTCCTTACCTTTAATCTTAGTTGGCGGATTTAGATGGAGAGTTGGTACAGATTATTGGCAGTATTCAATAAACTATGAATATTATGTAAATAATTTTTGGAACAGTTTATTTACTTTTGAGGAGCCGGGGTTAAAGTTTATAGCTTGGATATCTAGTATTATATACGATGATTATACAACAATGTTTTTTATTGCATCGGTAATAACTATAACTTTATTTGTTTTAACATTGTCAAAATATAGTAAGATGTTTGTTTTTAGTATTTTACTTTTTATCTTTGTTGGAGTTTGGCACGGTTCTTTTAATGGTGTCAAACAATATCTTGCATGCGCCATTGTATTTGCTGGGCATCGTTATATTATTAACAAAAATTTAATTAAATACATGATAGTAGTTATTACGGCTAGTATGTTCCACTTTAGTGTAGTGTTAATGGGGTTGTTATATTTTGTACCACGTACAAGATTAAATTTAAAACACATTTTTATATTAGGTTTAGCTACATTAGCAATAGTATCTTCTTATGGATTTATTTTTGAATTAGTAGAAAACTTCCGAAAAAGTTCTTTGGCAACAACTCCTTATGCACTAAGAGAAGTCAGCATTTATAGAGTATTAGTTGCATTTGCACCATTAGCAATTTACTTTGTTTTCACTAAACGGTTTAAATTATCCTCTGAAGAATTATTTTATATTAATCTATTATTCATTAATGCTTTTGTTGTGTTGGCGACCTCTCAGAGTGCTTATTTAGCGAGGCTTGCATTATATACTAATGCATTTACCATTATAGCTTTACCGAAACTTTTAAACATGAATGATAAGTATTTAAAGTTTCTTTTACAAATGATTATAATAATCCTTTACGGAATATTTTGGTATATCGATGTTACGAAATCATCTAGTTTGGTTAACTACCAATGGATTTTTGATAAGGATTTTAACTTTTAAGGAAAAAAGGAGTAAATTATGATTAGAGTACTATTTTTTATTCATGACTTATCAGGTGGCGGCGCTGAAAAAGTACTTGTCAATTTGGTAAATAACATTGATAAAACAAGATTTAAGGTAACTCTTTTAACTATGTTTGATTCTGGCATTAATAAACAGTATTTAGGTTCGGATGTAGAATATAGGTATGTGTTCAAGAGGCTTTTTCGTGGCAATCAACATATTCAAAAGCTTTTTTCTCCTGAATTTTTGTATAATAGAATGGTTGGAAACGGTTATGATATAGTTATTTCGTTTATGCAAGGGGCGACTACTAGGATAATTAGTGGAAACAAGGACAGTAATGTTAAAAAGTTAAATTGGATTCATAACGAAATGACTAAAGAAAGGTTAGCAAAGTCTTATAGAAGTTATAAAGAATTTGTAGATTGTAATAAAAAATATGATGCGACGGTATTTGTTGCAAATACTGCAAAAGTTATTTTCGAGCGTGAAACTCAATTGAAAAAAAATAATATTGTCAAATATAATACCGTAGAAACTGATGAAATATTGAGGAAATCACTTGAAGAAATTAATGATATTGAATTTGATAAAAATCGAATAAATTTAATTACAATAGGTAATTTAACAGAGCAAAAGGGTTATGATCGCCTACTTAGAATTGTAAAAAAATTAAAAGATGATAGTTATAGATTTCATCTATATATATTAGGAGATGGGCATTTAAGAGACAAATTCAATGATTATATAAATCAACATAACCTAGATGTTGTTGTGACATTATTAGGGTATAAAAATAATCCATATAAGTATTTAAGAAATACAGATTTATTTGTATGCTCTTCATATCATGAAGGGTATAGCACTGTGGTAACTGAAGCATTAATTGTAGGTACACCCGTAATTACTACTCTTTGTTCAGGAATGGAAGAGATGCTTGGTTCTAATAATGAATATGGAATAATTGTTGAGAATAGTGAAGATGCTCTCTATGAGGAGTTAGTAAAACTAATAAATAATGAGGAACTCATAAAATATTATAAGAATAGAGCTAATGAACGCTCTAAATATTTCAATACTAAAAAGACTGTAGAAGAAATAGAAAAATTATTTATTGATTTATATGAAGGCCAACCAATATTTGATGAGGTAGCTGATAATGAATAAAGTAGTATCAATAGTAGTTCCAATTTACAATGTCGAGAGGTATATTAATAGATGTGTTGACTCGCTATTGAGCCAAACATATTCTAATTTGGAAATTATTCTTGTAAACGATGAGTCTCCTGATAACTGCCCTGAAATATGTGAAGAATATTCTAAGATAGATAATAGAGTTAAGGTTATTCATAAGAAAAATGGTGGCCTTTCTGATGCAAGAAATGCAGGTATGGAAATAGCAAATGGAGATTATATAATTTTTATTGACAGTGACGATTACGTTGAGCAAAATATGGTAGAAAAAGCTCTTAATGCTGCAGAATCAAGTAATTCTGAAGTAGTAATTTGGAGCTTTTTTGCTGATTATGTAGACGAAAATGAAAATCTATTAAAGTCTATAATAAGTGATCATAAACCTGGTGTATTCAGTAGAGATGATTTCAAAGATTTAAAAATTGAGAAAAAACTAATTGGTAACTTGGGTTATGCGTGGAATAAAATGTATAATCGGCATTTTTTAAATGAGAATAATTTCAAATTTACAAAAGGTCTATCTTTGGTAGAGGATATTGTTTTCAATTCTTCTGTGTTATCTATTTGCAAAAAAATCGTATTTATTGGTGATCCACTAGTTCATTATATGCAACGTCCAAGAGAAACTCTGGGGAATAAATTTTATGAAAATTATTTTCAGATAAAACAAAATGGCATTCGTGCTGTAGAAAGTCTTTTAAAAGCTTGGGGACAGGAGGATAAGGTGATTTCTAGTATCGTTGCCTCTTTGGGTTTTGGTGCATTAAAAACTACAATAAGAAGTTTAAGTGTTGAAGAAAATATTAGTGATACTCAAAAAAGAAAGTTTCTCAACAAACTTTTTCAAGAACCAGAAGTCAAGGAAATGATAAAAGGGCTAAATTCATTGTCTTTCAAAGATAAAGTAATTTGTATTTTAGTTAAATTAAAACAAAGTATTATTTTGCTAAACTTCTATAAAATTTTCCAATGACAAAGTGTAAAGGAGATGGAAAACATTTTATTCCTTACTGAAAAAGAAGTAATTAGAAAGAAATTATATTTAAAATACTGTCTAAGTAATGTGAAATCAAATCCATTTAATGTCGATAAATCAAAAAAGAAGATAATTGTTGCACTGGCTGCAGATTATGGCAATTTGGGGGATGTTGCAATAACATATGCTCAAACAAAATTTTTAAAGGAAAATTTCCCTGAATATGAAGTTATAGATTTTCCAATAAGTAGAACTTTTACTGATATGAAAGCCCTAAAAAAAATATGTACTCCGAATGATATCATAACAATTGTTGGTGGAGGGAATACAGGAGACATGTATGATGATATAGAATATTGCCGTCAATTTATCATTAAACAGTTTCCTGAAAATAAAATAATATCCTTTCCTCAAACAGTAGATTTTTCAGAAACACCATACGGAAAAAAGGCTTTTGAAAAGGCAATTAAAGTTTATAAAGAAAATAATGAATTGATTTTAATTGCGCGAGAAAAAAAGTCTTATGAAATTTATAAACAAAAATTTAGTGATAAAGTACTGTTTGTGCCCGATATTGTTCTTTCACTTGACTTAACAGAACCAAAATTATCTAGAGAAGGAATTACTTTTTGTTTGCGAAAGGATGGCGAAAAAAAGTTATCTCAAGATGATGAAATTCAATTAATTAACAGTGTTAAAAAGTATGGTGAGGTTAAATTTAACGATACTCATATTAGTAAGAATAATATGAATATAGAGGAAAGAGAAGAGGAATTACAGAAGATTTGGGATACTTTTAAAAGATCAAAACTTGTAATTACCGATCGATTGCACGGTATGATATTTTGTGCTATAACGGGAACTCCCTGTATTGCCTTAGATAATTCAAACATGAAAATTTCAGGTGTATATAATGCGTGGCTAAAAGAATTATCTTATATTAATATGTTAAGTGAATTTGATTTAAAAAGATTAAAAAAAGAGATTTCAGTATTGTTGGAATCTGATATTGGGGAAATCAAACTTTTGAATTTAGGAGATGAGTTTAAAGATATTTTAAAGGCTCTGACATAAATTTTACAAATATCTTTAATTGCATTCTATGAAATTTGTGGAGGATTATCCATTAAAAATACTAGTTAAATTGGTTGCGTTCTTAATTACTATATTGATTATGATATCGATGTGAAGAAAACAAAAAAGGCCCTCCCACCGTTAAAGTATAGTGGATTAAAACTATATAATATAATTCTATTAAAATTCCTCTATAATATATTTGGTGGTAATTGGGGAGGAGAAAATATGAAACACAATCTCGTATACAACTTAGGTGCTGCTTTTATTACATTTTTTTTATCAGCATTTATTACATTCTGGATGACACCTTATATAATTAGTAATCTAGGTTCGGAAGCTTATGGATTCATTCCTTTAACACAAAATCTAATCAGTATATTATCAGTGTTAACAGTTGCACTTAGTTCTGTTATCGCTAGGTTTTTTACGGTAGCTATTACTCAAGAAAGTTACTATAAAGCTGAAGGTTATTTTAATACTTATCTAATTACTTCTTTAGTTGGATCAGTCTTTATTTTCTCATTAATAGTCGTAGCTATAATCTATATTGATAAATTAATAAATGTACCATTAAACTTATTAAATGATGTAAGGTTGGCTTTATTGTTCAGTGGTACATTAGTCATAATTACTTTCATTAAGTCACTGTTTTTGGCGGGACCATTTTCTCAAAATAAGCTATATATAACTAAAGGAATTGAAGCTTCGAATGCTATATTAAAGGCACTATTTATTATAGTGCTGCTTACCATTTTAACACCTAAAATATGGTATGTGAATCTTGGTGCAATGATTGCGGGATTGATTTCTTTATTTATTAGTATTTATATTTTTAAGAAGGTAATTCCCAAAATCTCTTTAAATACTAAGAGTTTTAGTTTCAAAAAGTTAAAAGAGCTATTAAGTGCAGGGGCTTGGAATTCAATAGGTCAAATAGGAGTATTGTTATTTTTAGCTATTGAGCTTTTAGTAGCAAACAATGTCCTTGGAGCTACTAAAGCAGGTATATACGCAGCAATAATACAATTACCATTATTACTAAGGACTATAGCTAGCATTATTGCAGGTGTATTTGCACCGGTAATTATTAAAAATTATGCGAATAATAATATGAATGGACTTATTATATACTCAAATAAAGCTGTAAAATTAAATGGATTACTTATAGCCTTACCTGCAGCATTAATGTGTGGCATGGCAGGTGCAATTTTAGATGTTTGGTTGGGTCCTGAATTTATAGAGTATAAATGGTTACTAATTTTAAATTCAGCTTATTTAATATTTACATTAAGTGTTCTCCCGTTAACCCATATATACACAGCAGTAAATAGGTTGAGAGTTCCTGGTATTGTAACGCTCTTTTTAGGCTTTCTAAATTTAATCTTGGCTGTTTATTTAGCAGGTTATACAGTATTGGGGCTTTATGGAATTGTACTAGCTGGCTCTATAGCTTTAATTTTAAAGAATTTTTTATTTATTCCTTTGTATAGTTCTTATATTACGAAACAACAATTTTCTATCTATTATAAAGGTGTACTACAACCAATTATAGGTGCGTTATTTGCTGTTGGTTTATGTATTTTTTTACAAATGTATATTGATATAACTGGATGGGGTGCATTAATAAGTACTGGTATTATTGTAACTCTTGGTTATTTAATATTTTCTTACGTACTATTATTAAATAGAGAAGAGAAACAAATACTAATAAACCTAATTAGATCAATAGTGAAATAATACAGTTGATTATTAATTGGATAAAAGGTAAAGATATTGAATTGAAATTGACTCATTTTTAGCCAACTTTAAATTTATAGGCTTTAAAATTATAAGTAGAACGGGAGGTATTATTATATATGAACATACTAGTAACAGGTGGTGCGGGGTATATAGGGTCTCACACATGTGTTGCTTTGTTAAAAGCGGGACACAAAGTAATAGTTGCTGATAACCTTTACAATAGTACAAATCAAGCATTAGATAAAATAAAGCAAATTTCAAAAGAAGAATTAACTTTTTATCAGATTGATGTGACTAACGAATCAGCTGTAGACGATATTTTTACTAACCATAATATCGATGGAGTAATTCATTTCGCTGGTTTAAAGGCAGTAGGTCAGTCTATAGAAATACCATTAACCTATTATTACAACAATATCGTGAGTACTATGGTTCTCGCTAAAGCCTGTAAGAAATATCATGTGAACCGATTTGTTTTTAGTTCATCAGCAACAGTATACGGAGACAACACCGTACCATTTGTAGAAACAATGAACCTATTACCTACTACAAATCCTTACGGTGAAACAAAAGCGATGAGTGAGAGGATTCTTACCGATATAGCTAAAGCAAATCCAGAATTTTCTGTTGCTCTTCTTCGCTATTTCAATCCAGTTGGTGCCCATGAAAGTGGCTTAATTGGTGAAGCACCCAATGGAATTCCTAATAACCTTATGCCATACGTTACTCAGGTTGCCAAAGGAAAACTGGAGAAGCTGCGAGTGTTTGGTAATGACTATCCAACAATGGATGGTACAGGAGTGAGAGACTATATTCACGTGGTGGATCTAGCAGAAGGGCATGTTGCAGCGTTAGATAATCTCAAGGAAGGTGCCCATGTTTATAATTTGGGAACTGGTAAAGGGACCAGCGTCCTAGAGCTGGTTAAAGCTTTTGAAAAAGCTAATGGTATTGAAGTTCCTTATGAAATAGCAGATCGCAGACCTGGAGATATTGCTTCGTTCTATGCTGATGCTTCCAAGGCTAAGAGAGAACTGGGCTGGACAGCTAAACGTGATATTATTGCCATGTGCCGAGATGCTTGGCGGTTTGAAAAGAAATATAAGGATTTAGTTGAATCCAAATAGATGTTTATCACCCGTTGAGTCAAAAATAAATGGCTTGACGGGTTTATTTGTATTGATTTAATTCATTTCCAGCACAAAAGAGGACCACATAATCCCCCTGTATTTAATCCTTTCTATATTTACACAATGTCTCTTCTTTTATAATTTTACCCCCTTCAAGGTCTATAAGCATTACGTACAAATTAGCTCTTAATGATAATGGTGGTCTTTTCATCATTCTAATAAATTCTTTTTCATCATTAACAACAATAGTTAATTTATCCGACTCAAGTAATTCATACATTGCAATACGTCCATAAACATGAATAGTTTTCATGTTCGAAAAATGGATGCGGTCAGGAATGCTTGGCATAAATTCCAAATACCATCTATTGTAACCTTCATAATCAATGTTAAGGACCATATCTGGACCAATAAATCTTCCTTCATTTTTTTCCACGCTCCATTTGAATGGACTCTCGTATAAATCAGCTAAAATGACTTGGATAAATTTCTTTTCTAATTCACTCATTTGTCTTTTTATATTCAGTGGAGATTCCTTTTTAACAGACACTTCTATATTCTCATCTAAATCATCATGTCGAGCTAAATGCCCCGCTGCAATCATAAGATCTTGATATGTTACCCCGTTTTGAGCTTTTGCAGCAAATTTTGATATCGTTTCCGGAGTTGGAGGTGAAACGATCATTTTTCTAAGAAACCTGGAGATGTGAGCGGCACTTACACCCGTTTCATTAGCGAAATTATTTATGGATCTTTCACCCTTCGCCCGATCAAGAAGATTAGCAAATTCCTCTTTATTGAATTGCTCCTCACTATCCATTATAATTCACCTCATCTTATCTTATAATTATATTATATCCAAATCATTGACTGTAGTCAAAGTTAAATTAAAATTTAATACACATAAGTGTTGTACTTAGTCAAACATCATGCTATAATTAATTCGAAAATCGAAGGCGGAATTTTATCTTTTTGTTGTTTGTGCTAATTTCCCTATTTTTTTTGCCACTACCATTGACTACAAACAATATAAATATGAAACATAAACAATGATATAAAAAACTAGACTTAATGTATCGTGGAGGAGATGTAGAGTATGAATACAACGGTAAAGTGCCCAGTTCTGCAATGGACATGCTTTCAGCCAAGGAAGCGGTATTAGAAATAAAATGTCCTAAGTGTAAAAAGGTTATAAACGTTTCTATCATTAATAATCAAATACATGGTGAAGCTGTGTAGCTATAGCTAAACTATTTGTCATGACTATTTGACAACAGTTTACAATTCTTACTATACAGAACATGTGTTCTTATGTAAAATATTAATATTGAAATAACAATTATATATATAAGCTTCAACACAGTTGGGAGGAATACAAATGATAAAAGAAGCTAGTGTAATGCGAGTTGAATGTCCTGCATGTGGTTACAGGCTGCTAGATAAAGGGAATAAAGCTTCCGGTCCAGTACAAACGAAGTGCGGAAGATGTAAGCGGGTTTGGGAAGTTGAACTTGCAACAGGAGAGTTTAAACAAGTTAATGGAAAACCAATAACGAGACGAAAAGGAGATAACGATTCGCCATGAGTTGCAAATCTAATCTACCTTAAGGTCCGGATAAATCAGTAGATGCATAACTGATATATCTGGGCCTTTTTTATTTATATAAAAAGTTCATATCACGATGATACCGAGCGAGGAATCGACTGCATTACCCAGGCCGGATGATCGATATTTTGAGAAAAAATGATCATCTAGCGAGTGAATGCACATTGAATCAAAAATAATCGGTACCGAGCAATGGAGTCGTGGTGTGAACTACCTATAAGCCGGACATGGATCGCCCTGCAAATAATGCAGTTGGGCGTTCTGTGTCCGGCTTATTTTTTTGTCTCTTTTTCCCCTACGGCTCCTTGCCGGGCTATAGGAGGAAAAGAGAATGAGTGAGTTTTTTATCAAAATCGGCAAGGAGCAGGTCTGTGTTAGCGAAGAGATTTACAAAGAGTATTACAAAATGAAAAGAAGAGAGCGGTACCTAGAAGAGGATATTAAAGTTGGACGGATTGCTGTTGACCCTGAAGCAGAAACGGTTGATTTTATCCCAAGCAAAGAAGATTCAATCAATCGTTTGATGGATCTAGGCGGTGACTTTGAAGATGACCAAATGATAGAAGATATTCTTTGTGATAAGGCAACAATGTTGATTTTACAAGAAGCGATGGCCGAACTGAATGAAAAGGAACAAGAGCTTATTCAGGCTCTTTACTATAACGACCAGACGGTGAGAGAGGTGGCAGAAGAAGAAAATATCTCCCATGTAGCTGTTATAAAGCGCCGTAACAAAGTATTGGACAAGCTTAAAAAATATTTTTTGTAATTTTGGTTACCAAACCACCCTTCCCGTTGGCTAATAAGTGAAGGGCCATATCTAAAGAAAAGGAGGTGACCTGTGATGACAACACAAGTAAAGCAAAAGGGTGTCAATAAAGATATGCAGGAAGAGATGGTTGGTGTTCTTACGGCTATCAGTATTGTTTCTAAAAGGCTAGCTAATCGACTGAGCCAGCTTGATGAACAAAATGAGAAGAAAGGAGAAAAAGCAAATGAGTAAAACGAAACTTGCACTTGATGTAGTGACGGACTTACGAAATCTAGCAGGAAGTATTGAAACATTAGTATTTGCATTAGAAAGCAATCAAACAAACTTTGCAGTTCCCGCTGAAAAAGAACAACCTAAGAAGAACAAGGAACCGGGGAAGCAAGGGGACGGATCTCATGCTTCTTACTTCCCTGTTTAGATATTCCCATTTACTTTAAAAAAGGATTTTATTTACTTGAAATTGTATGATTTCCATCTAGTTTGCTAGTTTCCCTCTGCATTAAATAGCTCTAAAGCTTGTTTCTACGCTACTTTTCTCTTAAGGTTGTAATGAAGATAAGGGTATGATTCTCCAGTTTTCTTCTATTAAAAATGCATTTAATCGTGTTGTGAAAATAGAAAGAATTATATAACATAGGACCGTAGTAAGTAGTTGAACCCTCACATAAGTATACCGCTAACATCTTAGAAGATTTTCGATTTAAGTTCTTTCTTTCAACGACATAATAAGTAACATTTCAATCTACTACTCAATCCCATTTTAATAACTCAGGGAACACGATTTATCGGGAATTCGCATCGGCGGGATAACGAATCATAGTACTATCTAAAATCCTATTAAATTGGCGCTAAATTATAGTTGAGGAGCTTAATCATTTTACATACAAAGGAGTAGGTCTTTGTTTATAGATTGGAGGAATTTGTCATGTCTTCAAAAGTTACGAGCATTGGATTAAAAGGGCTAGAGGGATATCGGGTTCAAGTGGAGGTGCAGGTGAAAGATGGGATTGAAACGATGATTATAGTAGGGTTACCGGATGCGTCGGTAAAGGAGTCGAAGGAACGTGTTTCGGCAGCTCTTCATAGTTTAGGGTTTTCGTTAGTTGATATGAAAGTGACCATTAATTTATCACCAGCAGAACAAAAGAAAAATGGTCCTTTATTCGACCTTGCTATTGCAGTGGCAGTTTTAAAAAGTGGAAACTTTTTAAAAGAGTTGATTCCACAGGATTCAGGCTTTATTGGAGCATTGTCTTTAGATGGATCAATTCTTCCAGTTGAGGGTATGCTTGCAGCGATCCTCGCAGCTAAGAAATTACAACTAGACAAACTTTTTCTCCCATACGACCCTATGATTCCAAATATTGAGATACCAGGGTTAGAGCTTGTATACATTGAAACACTTCAAGATGTTATTGATGTATTACGTGGTCAACAACTCCTCACATTTACTAGACCGCAAAAAAAGAGGGTAGAGATACAACCTGTTTTGCGTAATTTTAATCAGATCATTGGGCATGATGTTGCTAAGCGTGCATTGGAAATTGCCGCAAGTGGGGAGCATTTTGTTTTAATGGATGGTCCACCAGGATGTGGAAAAAGTTTATTAGCCGAAACCTTTCAGTCAAACATACCTCCATTGTCAAAAGAAGGCCAATTGGAGAAGATAAGTCTCTATCAAATTGCGGGTGCATCGTATCACGACCCTGCTCAACCTCCTTTTCGTCACCCTCATCATTCTGCATCATCCGTTTCAGTCATAGGTGGTGGAACCTCTCCGAAACCTGGTGAAGTTTCATTAGCGCATCGTGGCATTCTTTTCCTAGGTGAATTAGGAGAATTTTCTAAAAAAACGTTAGACATGCTACGACAACCCTTAGAAAACAAAACAGTAACCATTAGTCGTGTCCATTCAACAGTAACCTATCCTGCAAACTTCATTTTTATCGCCGCCATGAATCCATGTCCATGTGGTTATTTCGGATCTAGTGATCATTATTGTAGTTGTACAGATAAGCAGATAAAAACGTACAAAAATCGTGTATCTGGTCCTATCTTAGATCGGTTTGATATTCTGCTGACCTTAAAGGCAGTGAATCTGAAAGGGCACTATGTTCAAGATATCGAGTCTTCCAATGATATAAAGAAACGCGTCATCTCAGCAAGGGAAATTCAATATAACCGCTACGGTAAGGAAATTTGTAATGGTTCAGTTCCTTTTGAACAGTTAATACAAAGCAGTCCCTTAACTTCAGAGCAACAAAACGACTTGCAGCAAGTATCTAGTAAAGAAGGTCTTAGCAACCGAGTTCAGATTAAAATCATACGTTTAGCAAGAACAATTGCAGACATCAATGGAGAGGATTTAATATCTGATCAAGATCTCATGGAAGCAATGGCTCTTAGAAAATTAATATTACCTTCATCTTTATCTTTGTTAGGAGAAGAAAAAAATCCTTTTATCGATAAACTTCATTAGGCTATAAAAATAAAGGAAGTAGGGATATTTTTGCCTCGTAGCGCTAGAACGAAAAGTAGTACTGGGATCTACCATATCATCAATCGAGGAGCTAATAAGCAGGAAATCTTTCACGATGATGACGATAAAATCAAATTTCTAGATATCTTAAAAAAATATAAAGATAAGACAGCAATGAAAGTCTATGCCTGGTGCTTAATGGGGAATCATGTTCATTTCCTAGTAAAGGAAGGGAATGAGGAAATCTCTCTAGTCATGAAACGAATCGGTATAAGCTACGCAAACTACTATAACTGGAAATATCATACGAATGGTCACCTATTCCAAAACCGCTTTAAAAGTGAAAATGTTGAATCATTAGAATATTTACTAACAGTCACGAGATACATTCATCAAAATCCAGTTAAAGCATGTATTGTTACATATCCTAATGAATGGAAGTGGAGCAGTTGTCTGGGATACTATGGTAAAAGTGTTTATCCACCTTATCTCCTCGAATCGGGCTATATCCTACAGCAATTTTCCCCTATCAAGAAAATAGCCCAATCTAGATTTAAAGAATTTAATGAGAAGATAAGTAATGACAAATGCTTGGAAGATTACGAAATAACAAAGATTAGACTAACAGATGATCAAGCAAGGGTAGAAATAAAAAAGTGTCTCGGAAGCTATCACATTCCGCAAATAAAAAGCTTACCTCGCGAGCAAAGAAATAAAATCTTAAGAAAAGTAAAGCAAATTAACGGACTCTCCCAAAGACAAGCCGCAAGAATTCTGGGGATTTCTCCTAATCTTTTGTTTAAGGCTTAGGGGAAGCACGGGGACAGATCTCGTGCTTCTTAAAACGCATAGCTCCCCCTGATCCTGACAGAATAATAATTATTGTTCAGTTCATTAGTATTTTGTTAATCTACATATGATCCACTTTCTATGATTTGATCAGAAAAAAATGAGCTACATGATTTCCATTTCTTTCAACCCCTCTTATGATAGAAAGAAGCACAGGGATGAATACCTCGCAAAACAGTTCCTCATAGGAGCAAAAACAAAAGATACAAACAGTAATTTTAGACAAGTGTCGTGATATATTGTGTATTTGGAGATGATTAATCCAAGTTGGCTACTCTTTTATATGCAAGTCTCGTCAAGATGATAAAATGAGCCAAGGAATAAACCCCGGCCCATCTTAAAAAAAGTCTCAGAAAAGTGAATCTTATAAACTATCTATTATTAGAAAAATTATAACCTAACATATGTAGTACGCCTGTCGATAAAGCTCTTCAAGCGCTTTTTTCGATGCCTCATCACTACTACGATAATCGACTCCTTCTGCAAAATAGTCTTTAAAAGGGGATTCGTCTTGACAAATGGTTGCAAATGCACGAAAGTGATCATAAAAATGGACGATCTCTAATTCAATTTCATCACCGTACTCACTATTAAACTGCTCAATCTCTCGAGAAATATAATCTAGTTTAATATAACTATCTTTCCAGTCCATCTTTTTACCCTCCTAAATGTAGCTTCACCAAAAGCACAGGGATGAATCCCTCTTTTCTACATAGATGTTCCTGAGACCTTGACCTCTTACAGATCTGAATAGTTAACACTAATATATTTAATAAGTAACCCCAACGTCTGTCCTTTGAAGGAATCAGCTACCGATTGTCCATTAGGATCAGCATAGTAATAGGCACCGACATCTTCATTAAAGGTATAACCCATCTGTTGTAGGGAATCCTGCAAGTCAGTTGGAAGTTCGTGTAAACCAGTTCTTTCTTTGAAGTAGTCTGTTGGATAGATTCTTACATCTACATCATCATCACTTGTGTGAATAATAAAGAGGTCTTCATTTGATTGATTTATCCATTGGCCTTTTGAAAATAGACCTATTCCTGAATTTTCTAGTGAAGAAATGCCATCTAAGTTTGTGCCAAATATTAAATTAATGACGATTCTTAATTCACTTGGTGTTAGGTCATAGTGATGAGCTTCTACGTACAAGTCCATAATATCCGATTTTGAGAGAGTACTAATATATGTATCGACTTCTTCCACATCCACTATTTGTTTTATGCTATTAGTTATCATTGCAGGATAAGTACTTTGTTTTGTTCCGGCACCTAAGTCAGATATAGCATCGAGGTCGATGTGATAAATTTGGTGAACAATCTCTCTTACCTTTGAACCAGTTAGCTTTTGTGAATAGGTTTTTAAATAAGAATCCATAGCGTTTACTTTCGACATATTTTCAATGAGTTCTGTTATTTCACTAGGTGTTATTTTTCCGTGTTTCTCTTGTCTAAGTGTTAAACTAATTCCTTTAACGATTTCAGAGGGATACTTCGTTACTTCCATGTTAGCAAAGTGTGTTTTATTAGGTTTTTCACTTTTTGCTTCACTAATAGTTGGGGTTACGAGTAATGAAGAAGCAACGAATACTAGTAAAGAGCCTTTCAAGAAAGAATGTTTAAAACTTGTGTTTGATGTTTCCATGAGTGACCTCCTAATTTGAAGTAGAGAGAATGAATGGTAGATAACGAAATGAAACTAACGTCTATCAATCTGCATTCCCTTTACTTTAGAAATGTTTTCCAAGATTAATTTTATCGGAATCATGAGAGATAATCTATAGAAAAGAAGCAAAGGGACGGATCTCATGCTTCTTACCATGACAGATTATCCTATACTTAGACATTTCCATTTACATGAAAAGATTTTATTTAATTAAAATTGAATGATCCCCAATCTAGACTGCTTGTTTTCCTCTTCAATTATGAGCTCTAATGCTTGTTGCTACGATTCTTTTGCCTTTAGGGTTGTAGGTGGAAGATAAGGCGGTGATTTTCCCATTTTCACCTTATAATATTGCATTTAGTAGTGTTGTGAATAAAGGAAGAGTTCTATAATCAAACCCTAAAACAAATAACAGATGAACTATCTGATAAAGATCCGAATATAATTTACCTGATATAACTTTACTTTAATAGATTATATGCTTTTATTAGTGAGGAAATGGTAAAATGTAGTAGGTGGTGATCATTATGAAAAATAATTATAAAACACAAGGTGAGCAAGCGATTGTCTTTATTAATAGACCGGACGGAGAAATACTAGAAATTATTATTGATACAGAGGATTTAGAGAAAGTGAAGAGCTTTCCTAATTCATGGGGAGCAACAAAGGTACGAGGAGATAGATGGCAAATCAAGGGTACATATCGTGAAAATAAAGTTAAGATAAATATTCCGTTGAGCCGCTTTATTTTAGATGTGACTGATAGCTCGCCAGTAAGATTTATAAATGGTGACCAGCTAGATCATAGAAAAAGCAATTTAACTGTTGGATACCAAGAGGTTCAGATTGTAAAAGGTAATGAGTATACGGTTAACGGTGATAAAGCTTATCTAAAGTTAAAAAGGCGCGGCGGCTCTTCATTAACTACTCAAATTGATGCAGAGGATCTCCAAAGAGTATTAGACAAAGGTACTTGGTTTGCTGAGTGGCATTCTGACTTTGAAAACTATCTGGTTCATAATGTTAGTTATTATTATGTTGAGGGTAAGAAGCACCGGAAGAAAATCACGTTACATTCCTTTATTATGGGAGTGGTTAACAAGGAGCCAATTAGGCATGCAGATAAAGACACTTTGAATAATTGTAAATCAAACTTGAAGGTCTATAGTAAAGAAATGATTAATGATTTTGAAGAGGTAGAAGATGATGCGGTTGCTATTATTCTAAGGGATAAGCATGGCAAAGAAAAAGCTAGAACATTAATTGATAGAGACGACCTGGAGCGGGTAAAAGCCAATGGATTTACATGGTTCTATTTCAAAGGGAATGGGGATCCTTACGCAGTTGCCAATACTTCAGAGGGACGGATTTATCTTCACAGATTTATAATGAACACTCCTGAGGGGATGGTTACAGACCACCGAAATCATAATACGCTTGATAACAGAAAAAGTAATCTGATGAATGCAACTATCAGTGAGAATCAACAAAACAGGCAAGGAGCAAGAAAAGGAAGTAAAAGTGGTATCAGAGGTGTCTCTTGGGACGAAACTAATCAGGATTGGATTGTAAATGTTAAAGGTACATATTATGGAAGGTTTAAGGATATTGAAAAAGCTAAGAGATTAGCAGAAGAAAAAATTATAGAGCAGATGCCGTATCTCAATAAATAAAACCAAGTTTATATAGAAGAAAAACGACCAATTAGGCTCATCTCCAAACTAGGAGGTGGGCCATTTTTTGCGTTTTATGGGGTGAAATCCGCTATAAAAATGAACCGAGGAATTAGAAGGAGAGAGGTGGAAAATTACCGTCTATTATATAATAGATACTCGGATATTTTAATCTATATTTTGCGTATTTTTATCCATCCAGCTCCAAGCATTGATCCGCTGTAAGAGCATTTAGAGGTTTAGTCGGAACACTTTAGAAACCGTTGAAAACGAAACGTTTGTTAAAGTCTCTACCTAGACCGGTACACATTTATTTTGAGAAAGAGAACATCTATACAGAAGATGCCGACAGCGAGTTGATGATTACAATCGTCGGAAGTATTGCTCAAGAGGAAAGCATCAATATCGGAAACTCGATCGCATGGGGAAAAAGAAGTCAGGCCAAACGCGGCATCATTAAAGTAGGAACTGCAAACTATGGATATCGTATCGGAGAGAAACATCGATGGCTTATTGATGAAGAAGAGGCCAAAGTTGTACGTCGAATTTATGCTGATATACAAGACGGCAAAATTATACGCAAATCATAACAGCGTTAACTCAGGACAGGATTCCTACCCCACAAGGAAGAGAGATTTGGAGCCTAAGCACTGTGATGGAAATCCTAACAAATGTTGTCTATAAAGGCGACTACCTCTATCAAAAATATTTTATGCTAGATACTTTAGAAGAAAAGGTAGCAACTAATCAAGGAGAGTTACCTCAATATTATATTGAAGGCCTTCATGAAGCGATTATTGATCCGGAAGAGTGGGAGGCTGTATAAGCAATCGTTGAAGAGCGCTCGACGGCCTTTAAGACTCGTAATCACAAGAAATACTCGAAAAATAACAATAAAAATGAGGCTTTTATAGATAAGCTTCAATGTGGAGAATGTGGAAATGGTTTTACACATCAACTAACTGTAGAACGACGTGGTGATGATGAAGGATATGAAGTTCACCCATGGGTTTGTAGGCTAGCTCAAATATACTATGCTGTCGATGGCTGCTCCTCGCATTGTTTTCAACAAACCTATTTCGAACAGCACTTTACTAACATGTTAAAGGGACTTCATCAAAATGGTGCATTTCAGGAAGAAGTAAGTAAGGTCATTTCTCAAACGGAGTTAAGTAACCAGAAACGGAAACAAGAAGAGGAGGTTCAAAAAAGGACTGAGCAGCTGAATCAAGCACTGTATAAACCGGTAGATGAAGAGCTGCATCAAGACGGGCAAGATTCAAAGAGAGTGGATGATTTAAGTGGAGAGTTAGTGAACCTGCATAAGCAGCTGAAAGTGTTCTTCGATCGTAAGAAGCTGGCGGAGCAATACAAACATGAAGTTAAAGAGCTAATGAAGCAAGTTAAGAAGATGCATGAAGAACAACAGTATGTTTTTCCTGCAGAGCTTTACTCACAGTTTGTCGAGCAAGCAACGGTCTGTAAGGACGGAAAGGTAGTTTACCATTTTAGTATGGGAATAGAGTGGTCTAGGGTTGAAAGGTATGAAAGCTATCGACATCAGCTTTTAGAGGAAAAGAAAGCTAGACGCCACGTTAGGCGAAAGAAAAAACAAGCGGACTTTTGAAAGGGTCAGAGGTAACCGCCTTACTAGAGTATTGTGAAGAACCGCGGCTGTGGGGAGAAATCTTGGAGTTTATGAACACGATGATGACAATATCAGCATCCTATTTCCGAAAAAGCATCGTACTTCCATTAATTGAAGAGGGGAAGCTGCAGAAGAAATTCTTGCCGCAACTGCAAAAAAAGCATAAATATTATATGGTGAAGAAGTAATGAAGGAACCCACTGAGTAGGCTGATACAGTCGCTTGGTGGGTCCTTTTTACTTTATAAAGATAGAGAACCCACAAATAATAACACGTTGGTGGATGAACTTTAATGAATTGATATCTCCTCATATTCCTCCTGTTTGCTTTGATAAGCAGTTGCATCATAACCCACAAACGTATTTAATAAACTAATCATATGATCACTAATTTCAAAGTTAGAGGATAATAGTTTATTTATAAGGTTTTCTAAATCGGTTGTATTCTTTAATAGTGAGGGAGGTAGATTACAAGTTGAACAAAATTCCTTCATGTAGTCAAACTTCTTCCCAGTCAACCTGTAGGCATTCCCCTGTTCAATAATAGCTTTTTCATAAAGAATTGTTTTTACTTCTAGGGGAATCACTTTAGAGCTACATACTTTTTCTAGTACTGATTTTGCTTCCATTTCAAATGCTTTTTCTCTTATATGCGGCGGGATTCTTGTGTCCAGAATATACTGGTTAATAGTCGAAGTAGTAAAATTTGCTTTTCTGGCAATCTCTTTTTCGGACAAGTCATGGTCTTGTTTTAATTTCATGACATGTTCATTTTTGAAAAGCCAGCTTGTTCCTTTATCCAAAGGAATACTTATTTTAAGGATATGAATAAGTCGTTCTTCATCGCTTGTACCTGGATAGACAAGACATGGTACTCGAACCTCAGGTTGAGCTTTCAATAGAGCAGAGTAATATGTGAAGTTCTCAATCAGTACATATTCACCTTTAGCTAATTCCTCGGCAACCAATGGAATAATTCTATTTTTTCTAGCCCTTTGTGCTTGGACAATCTTTTTTGCTCTCTCCTCATTCCTAATTTCATCGTGATAATAGGTAACTATATTTCTTGGGCATATCAGCATACTCCTAGTTGTCATCACCCTCACCTCAGTTAAACATATGCGGGCTTCTGTTTGTCTCATTCAAGTGTGGTTTCCTTTTTATTACAAATATTTGTCCTACTTTTCAAAAAACTTAATAAGAATAGTACAAGGAGGGCTAGGAAATAAGGAGGGAATGTATATGGGTAATTGGAAGTTGGGACTTATGATTTTTGGTATGTTGGCAGCTTTAGGGTTTCATGTATGGGCAGACAATTTAACTACACCTATTCAGGGGAAAGGTGCCGGTGAGTTATATTCTGAGATGGCTGATAGTATAGGGTCATCTATTTCTGCCATCTTTCTTGAAGCATTTGATAAACCCTATGAACTAAAGGAAATGTCGTACGATTTAGTATGGAACTTGGGTGTACCTTTATTATTACTTCTTATTGCAACGGCTGTATTCGGTTATGTGTTATACCACCTATGTGTATCAATTTTTCGTGACGAGAATACTAAACTCACGTATGTATGGAAAGGGATTTTATCGTTAGCACTCATTTATATTTTGGCAAACTCTGCAATAAAAACATTTGGGGTCTTAGTCTTAAACTTAGCTGTTGCAGCTACAGTTGTATTATTCTTTTTGTTCATTGGCTATTTTCTTAATTCTGTCTTTAACAGTGAAGAAAGGGAAGCTTGAGGCTAGTAAGTTTAGTGGATGAAAGCAGAAGGGCTTACAAGAATATGAGAAACAACTAGGTGATTGTATAATCTTTATACAGATACCTGGTGTTTTTTTATTTAAGTTTTATAACCACTAATAAAGCAGAATAAACGTTTTTAAAAATAAGGGGGGCTTATTATTGACAACTATTTATTTAGTATCATATACACCGCTATGTTTTAATGCAACAGGTCGAAAAGCGGTAAGTAAGTATAATCTGCATCCATTCTTAGATAGTTCAGTTAGGCGAGAACCGAGTCTAGAGCATGAGCATCCCAGTATAACTTCATTATGTCGAGCATCAAAATTTGCTCCTAAACTAAGGAAAGGTGACATAGTTGTATATATTACGAGAAAAAGTAATTTCGGAGTAAAAATTAACAAAAGCCATTGGAAGCTTACAGCCGTTCTATGTGTTAAGGAGATAATGAAAAACCATTCGGATGCAGCAAAATGGTATAAAACTAGGAATTTTCATATTCCAAAAAATTGCGTAGTTCCAGAAAATCCTCCATTGCCTAGAGAGTTGTCAGGATTCTCACAAAGAACAGAAAGTAGAGCACTAGTTGATTATCGAAGAAGGTCTAGAAAATATTCTAATTATGTTATTTGCGATGTGGCTTTTAAAGATACAGTAAATCCCCCACCATTATTTGAATCAGATTTCAAACGTATCTTGGGTAGAGTCCCAGTTACGCAAGAAGCAAATATTATTTCATATAAAGCGTTAGATCAGTTACTTCAACTAGCAGTAAAGCGTAAATTCATCAGTGAGAAACGTAGGTTTTATAAAACATTTGTAGAATAATAATGTATGGTAGTAAATGACGGATGAGATTCAATAGAAATCTTTAATAGCAGGTGGTTAAGGGATAATGAAGTTAGCGGAATTAGATCAATTATATAGAAATCTTTTTAAAGATTATTTAGAAAATCAAGAAGGTATAAATTGGGATAGTTATATCAAACAAGAAAAGAAAATAGTGGAAAGTTATTTGATAGATTTACTCAATAAAGGGGATAATTTGAAATCTAGGCAAACGGATACTCCTATAATTGAGACCCACCGAGAATTAGTTAATGAAATTTGGGACTGGGAAAGTAACAGTCAATTAGAGATATTTCCTGATAGATATAGTAGTGGATCCCAGCAGTCTGCAATCTTCATTTGTCCAAACAACAATACACACCCTCCTTATATAAAGAAAATTTATCAGCTATTTAATGAAACACAAGGCTGCCCATATTGTGCTGGTAATTATAAAAGATGTATTACTAACTCTTTTGGTTATCTAAAAAAAGATTTTACACAGTACTGGGATATCAAACAAAATGGTCAACTTACCCCTTTTCATGTCGGGATTGGGGCAGAAGAAGAGGTTTCTTTTATTTGTGCAGGGTGTAAAAAAGAAAGCAAAATATGTAAAGTTCAAAATTATAAAGTGCTTCGTTACTGTGACTCATGTAAATCTCACTTTAAAACAAAGAGGAAAAAAAGGAATCCCATTTTAAATGATGAAATGGAAAGTTTTTATAATAGCGTGTGGGATGAATTTTCTTCAGATGTACCTCTTAATTGGGAAGAAATATTTGAGAAGGAAAAAGAAATAACAGAACGAGAATTTATGAAAAAGATAGAACTAAAGAAGCGAAATAACAAAAAAGTTGAACCTCTAGATTTAAATTCAGACTTGATTCAAAAAGAATGGAACATTGAATTAAATTTAAAGCTAGGCATTGAACCGGAAAAATTTTCAAAGGGTAGTAGCCAGATTGCCGTGTTTAATTGTATTGAAGAGGAGCTTCATCCTTCTTATGATACAAAAATTTCTAATAAAACTTTAAATGAAAATAAATGTCCATATTGTAATCTTCAAAGAATTTGTATACACAATTCATTTGGGTACCGCTATCCTGAGGTGGCTATTTCTTGGAGTGACGAAAAAAATGGGGAAGTAAATCCTTTTAAGATTTCACACGGGGTTAATAAAAAGTATTTTTTTACTTGCCCTGTTTGCGAGAATGAGGAATGGTACACAACACCAATAAATCGAGTTAAACGATATGCTTGCCCGACATGTATGAAAGGCAAAAATGTTTCTTTTCCTCAGCATGCAATTTACTACTATTTTAAAAAGTTGGTTTCAAAAAAAACGGAGCTTTGTTTTGATTTAAATCGTGATATTCCTAAAGCGCATGTATTAGAAATAGATGTTTTTTTACCATATTTTAAATTTGGTATTGAGTATCACGGTGAATATTATCACAAGGATAAAGAAGAGTCGGATCTCGAAAAGAAACATAAAATTACTAAGAGAGGGATCGATCTGATTATTATTCGGGAGTCAGATAGATTAGAATTCAAGGAAACAGAAACTCAGTATATTCACTATACAAAAAGTGGGTTTGGAACAATAGAATATTTTAATTCTTTAAAGGAATGTATCTTAAAAAGTTTTGATTATTTGTGTAGTAATTTTCCTGAATTATCAAGTGTGAAAAACCGATTTGATGAAATTGATATTGAGAAAGATGCCTTTGAAATTCAAAAACATCTTTTTTATCCAAAGGAAAATCATTTTTTTGTAACACATCCATACTTAAAAGAACATTGGGACGACGAAAAGAATAAGAAAGAAGGGTTTAGGCCAGAATTTTTTACAGCAGGGTCTAACACCAAGGTCTTTTGGAAGTGTTTAACGTGTAATAAGGAGAGTTATGAACGTCCTATTAAAACGATGTGTAATTCTCAACAGATTATTGGCTGTAAATCATGTATGTCTTCGTATATGTCAAAGGTAAAAACTGATTATTTTAAAAATAAACCTAAATATGAAGTAGTATCAGATAGCATAGCTGAAACTCACCCTGACATTTTGCATATATGGATGTACGATAAAAATGGAGAAATGAGGCCAGAATATTTAAAGGCAAACTCCAGTGAGGAAATTATTGTAATGTGGAATGGGGAAGAAAGAACGTCAACTGTTCGTAACATTATAGATAGCCTGGAGAGAAAAGAAAAAAGAGACAAAGAAACTAAGAAAAAAGAGAAAGAAATAATAGATGGTTTTTTAAAAGGACATACTAAGCAGAAAATTAAAGACGATTGTAAAGTGTCGGATAAGAGAATTAATAATGTTTATGAAAAATATATTGAGAGCGGAATATACCAAATTCAAGATCAACCATTTGACTTTGATAGTGAAATGGAATTACAGTTTAAAAAGCTTAGGGATTACGGCCAGAGCTTTTTGGAAATAAAGCAGGAGATGGGCTTTTCGCATAGTGAGCTTCAGCAATATAAGGAGAAGCTTCTTAAAGAGAACAGAATTTCAAAGGTTCAAAAAATTTCCCCAGAAGTGATTCAAAATCTACTAAATAAAGATTATAGTATTGAGGAGATCTCTGAAATATTAAACAGATCAATAAAGACGATTTATCATTATATATATCTGCATAAGCTATCGCTACCTGAAAAACCGATAGAACATATCTTTATGACACATCATAATTTATCGGAAATTTATGATTATGAAAAGAATGCTGAAATGGGTATTGATTATAATAACCTTACGAAGTCTAGTGAGGAAAGTGTGTATTGGATCTGTAAAACACATGGCTCTTATAAACAACGAGTTGATACAAAGGCTCGGTCAGAACATTACTGGCTCTGTAGTGAGTGCAATCAGGAGCGGTTTGTTGATTATGTAAAACAAATGAGAGAAGAAGAAAAATACGAAGTTAAAGAGAACAGTTTATATGATATTAACCCGAAAGTATTAAATCAAATATGGATGAAAGACCGAAATGAACGGAGCCCTAAACAATACAGTGCAAACACTCCAAGGGAAACAGTTTGGGTCAAGATAGATGGAAAACCAAAAGAGATGAGAATTGATCATTTAAATACTTATTTAAATCAATATGATGAAAAATGTAAGAAAAATAAAAAGCTAGAAAATGAGGAAAAGGAACTTAAAAAGAAAATCAGTAAATTACTCTCAGGAAACACACCGTATAAAAAAATAATGAAAGAATTGAAAATTGGTCAAAAAAGATTTTATAGATTAAAGGATGAGCTAGAATAATCTTTATTTTGAGTCCAGCCTTGTGAATAACCTATTCTAGAGGATAAGACTTAAAGTGAAATTTAAAAATACGAAATCAGAGTAATCCACTTAATAGGTAGACAAAGTATCTATGGGTGGATTATTTTTTTATTTAAGAAGGACAATCAACTTAGTAATGTTAAATAATGATAGGTTCTGCATAATAAAGTTAATCAATCCGCATATTTATTTTTTTATCCATACGTCCTCACGGCGATGCTACCACAACCCTTAGAAAACAAAACAGTAACCATTAGTCGTGTCCATTCAACAGTAACCTATCCGACAAACTTCATTTTCATCGCCGCCATGAACCCTTGTCCATGTGGTTACTTTGGCACTAGCGGTCACTATTGCACTTGTACATATAAGCAGATAAAACCGTACAAAAATCGTGTGTCTGTGCCTATCTTAGATCGGTTCAATATACTCTTCACCTTACAAGCAGTAAAACTAATAGAACACCATTTTAAAGATAGTGAGTCTCCCAATGACATAAAGAAACGCGTCATCTCAGCAAGGAAAATCTAGTACAACAGGTATGGTAAGGAAATTTGTAACGGTTCGGTTCCTTTTTAATAATTCAAATTGACCCTTGCACTCCCTCACCCTCTAGTCTTATAAGCCCTCCCATACAACTCCTTAAGCGCCAGCCTCATCGCTTCTCTCTCATTATGATCTTTACCTTTACCCATGCAATCAAGATAGGGAGGCTTATCTTGACAAATGGTTGCGATCACATAGAATTGATTGGAGTATCGGATGGTTTCGAGTTCAATTTCGTGCTGATGCTCGTTTATTATATGAGATACTTTCCGTGTATAATATAGTTGATTCCTATTGTTTTTTCTTCGTTTCATCTAAGATCGATCCTCTCTTGGAATTTACGTAATGCTCACTTCATTAACAAGCTAAAATTAGTTAGATTTTGACTAACAGTTACTAGAGGTAACACCGGGTATAGGCATTAGATAAATCTACATTGATCTATTCATAGTTTTCTAGAAAGCTAGGTCTATTAGCATGATGTAAGATTGCAAAAGAGGTAGATATCGAATAGTATTATATGTACGTATATGTAAATTCTACCATTATATATAGTGAGGTAGAAGATAAATTTTTCTATACTTAGATAAAAATTCCAAAAAAGGTTAAGGAGTCCTTTCATGATATGACCAAGGGAGAAACTTATCATAGAGTTTTCCGCTTGTGCTAGATTCACGTATTCTAAGTGAACAAGAGGACAATGTTTATAACGGAATCCGCAATAAAGAGATTTTTAAAAAAGAGACAAATAAAAGTTGGAGAGATTAGACGATGTTTAAAAAGAAGAAAGTATATCTAATTAGTGTTTTCGTTTTGATTTTGTTAACAGTTGGTACTCTAGTTATGGTTATTTCACAAGATCAAAAGGTAACTGTTAACGATTTATCGAATGAGACGGCCGTTCAAACTTCAAGTGAGAAAATACCAAGTAAACAGGCAACACAGAAGGAATTACCAGTAGAAGAAACAGCTATAGAAACAGCTCCTGAAGTTATTGAAGATCAGAAAGAAGATCAAACCGAGCTTGTTAAAGAAGAGAATGCTAAAGGGGAAGAAAAGGAGCCAATAAAACAAGAGAAAGTGGCTACTCCTGTTACGAAATATGTTGCCGTTTCCTCACTAAATGTCAGGTCGGGTCCTAGTCTAGAAAACAAAGTAGTAGGGACTGTTGCATTGAATCAGGCTGTACAAGCAGTCATTGAAAATGATAAGGAGGCTTGGTTAAAGATTACAACTGACAAAATTTCGGGTTACGTGAATGGGAAATATCTCTCTGAAAAGAAACTGCCTGAAACAGAACAAGTTGAATCAGCACCTTCAAAACAAACAGCAGAGCAAAATACAATCAAGAAAGCAAGTAGTGAATCTTCTGCTAAAAAAGAGCAACCAAAGGAGGTAACGCTCCCTGAAAAGCAAGAAAATACAGCACCTAAAAATGATGCTGAAAAACTTACTAGTATCGATTCTAATCATCAGCTTATTTTAGTTACGACCAACGGTTACGGGACAAGCTCGGCAAAAATTCAAACATTTGAACGGAATACCGAAGGACATTGGAAGCAGGTTCTATCTCTATCTGGATACATTGGTAAAAATGGATTTGCTAGTAAGAAGGTAGAAGGTGATGGGAAAAGTCCTCGAGGAAAATTTTCCATAGGGACATCTTTTGGCCGTAGTGGAAATCCTGGGACAAAGCTTCCGTTTAGAAGTATTACGAGTGATGATGTTTGGGTAGATGATTCAACTTCTTCTCTCTACAATACATGGCAGTCACGAAAGAAAACAGAAGGTCAATGGAAGAGTGCAGAAAACATGGATATTCCTCAATATAACTATGGATTTGTTATTAATTACAATACGTCCAGAGTTCCTGGCGCAGGAAGTGCAATTTTCTTCCACGTCTCAAGCGGACACACTCTTGGATGTACGGGAGTATCACAAGCCAATATGGTTTCCATCCTGAAATGGCTTGACCCTGGCAAGAATCCAACGATTATCCAAGCACCCTCTGCAGAATTGGTGAATTATTAATCGGGAGCTTATGAATAATGATCGAAAAAGGTGCTGTCACCAGCCGACATTTCTTGTTTCAACGAATGAGGATTAATATAAACAAACAAGGGCTGACATCTATTATCGTCAGCCCTTTCTATATCGGCAATGTTACGCCAGGTAACTTTGAAGCTCTTTGTAAAAAACGCTCTTCATCACCCATGATAACTAAAGCTTAGTATGCAGCTACCATTTCGCGATAATGAAATACTCCCATACTAAGCTTACAATGCTTACTTAGTAATCAGCTTTTATTAAGCGATCAGTTAATTTTTAGCACTACCTTTTATAATCGCTAGTATCTCCTGACCAAATTCCTCCGCCTTTTTTGGTCCAATACCTTCTATTGCTAGTAGCTCATTGAGAGTACTAGGTTTCCTATCAAGAATCGATTCTAATGTGTTATTTGTGAAGACATAGTATGGCTTTACACTTAACTCTTTCGATCGTCTAGTTCTAAATGCAGTTAATGCTACTTTTATTTCTTCTCTGCTTAGATTTTCAGTCTGAATGGTTGTTTTATGATTAGTTAGTGGCTTTTTGGCGCTGGGATCTTCATGATAGGTCCCTTTTATAATAGATATTATATCCTCTCCGAACTCCTCTGCTTTTTTACCACCAATCCCTTCAATCTCCAAAAGTTGGTCTATTGTGAGAGGCTTTTTTTCTAAGAGGCTCTCTACCATTTTATTAGTAAAGATATAGTAAGGCTTTACCTTGAGTTCTTTTGAGCGTCTTAAACGATATGCTGATAGGGCTGATTTTATATCACTTTCTTTACGACTACTACTACTTGAAGTAGGTTTAACTTTAGGTGAATGTTTCAGTTGAGACGTGACTCCCGAAGCTAGCTTGTAATCCTCGATGCTAAATGGTTTTTCTTTACTAGATTCAAGGATTGTATCGGCTATTTGGTAGAGTTGCTGATCTTTCAAGAATACAGGCGACTTTTTCGCTAATTCATTTTTGATGAACGTCTTAATTTGATCATGTCGAATGACGCTAGATTGAATATTTGCTGGAGCATGCTTTGAAATGTCTAAAATGGTTTTAGGATTTGCAAAAGTAACAGCATATTTGACTGGGCAACTTTCGATTATACCTTTATCTTTAAGCAATTTTTCGAGAATGACTACATGTCTTTCTACCTGGTTGATCGGGCTATACATGCCCTCTTTGTTAATAATTTTTTCATTCTTAGTAATAACTCGTTGAAACTCACCCTTATCAGTAACATGTATATTACCAAACAATTTCTTAACTTCTAGAACCATAATGAATTTATGAGTAAGAATGACAAAATCTAGTTGAGCAGAGTAATGCTCATACTCTAGATAAACATCATGAAGCACAACCATGGGAAGCATTGAGTGTTGAAGTTCAAATAGAACGTTTTTTTCACCGGTTTGCCCTATGGAAAACAACTTTAAATGGCTTTCTACCTTTTTACAATCAATTGTTGCGTCTTTCTTTTCTAGTAAACTAGTTAGATGTGTCATCAAAGGTGATTCTTCAGTAAAGCCTTTATAGATTTCAGGCTCTTTTATTTCTCTTTTATCTGTTAAGGCACTAAAAACATTTTTAAGAAAAGACATTTCATATCCCACTTTCGAGTATGTATATTCCATAAAAAATATGTAACTTTTTGTAAGTAATAGTTTAATTATAGCAAAAAATAGGACCAGATGGGCGTGCGATACGTATATTGATTGAAATTGTTAGGAAAAAAATAATAGAGATCACTTTAATAGTAGGATGAGGTAGAATGTAAGGAATTGTAAAAGAGTGACGAAGTCAAAAAATAGAAAAAGGGAAGGGCGTATTCTGTCCTTCCCAGCCAGAGTTTTATTATAGTGAGGCAACTTCCTTCGTCTTAATCACAAAACGGACCCATACAAACGACGAATTTCCCCATTCCTAATAGATTTCGAAACAAAAGAAATGAGCGACGGATCCTCCACCTTTGTTAATTCAAAAATCATCCTCTGTTTATGACCGCGGAGTTTGATATAATTCGCCCAGTTCTTAATAGCCAGTTCCATAAATGTTTAGGCATGATTATCTCTATTGATTTTAAACGAGATATCCTTTTAAATGATCAAACGAAAAAAAAAGAAGCAAGAGGTGCGTCCCCTTGCTTCCCCGTGAGAAATTACCCTATGTTCCAATTTTAATTTACGGCCTAGGAATCCCTGCTATGTCGCATAAACCTAATGATTACGTAGTCATTCCTATATTTCTAGATTCAATTACATTCTTTAGATTAGCGGTAGAATATGTAAAACAGTTGCCAGGCACCCCATCACTTCTATTGATTTTAAACTAGTTATCCTTTTAAATGATCAAACGCAAAAAAAGAAGCAAGAGGTGCGTCCCCTTGCTTCAAAAATGGATTCTAATTAGAATTACTACTAAATTTAAATGTTTTTGATAAATAATAGTTATCTTTAGACAATAAACTATAGGGTTGTGATTTAAGAGAAATAGAAAATCCCTCAGCTTTTAAATCTTGTTCCCTTTCTAATGCTTTAAAATTCAGTTCATAATTCTCCTTGTTAGAATCTTTTATTTTAAATATATATAGATCTTGGTCTTTATTAATAAAAGTAATTTCTTCATTTAATTTTTTAAAATGAGAATTATCTATTTTATCAAACTCTGAAGTTAAAATAATAAAATAATTATCAGCAAACTTAGGAAAAGAAGAACTGGACCGAATAGATAAAATTAATTCATTATTATTTTCTTGCTGTACTTTAGTGTGAAATTCTATAGTATCCACATGTTCACTTACTGACCTAGTGATATAAGTATCCCCTATTAATATAAAAACTAAAATCATTAAAAAAGTGATTAATATATTTTTAATGCTTTTAGCTTTTTTCGTAAAAATATTCATTTTTAGATCACTTCAATCCCATATGTAAAATTAGAGGTTGCTCTCTTTGTAATAGAAAAATCCACCGCTTGTCAAAGTGAGAACTTTTGATCTGTAAAGATAACTTGATTTTATACCGTTGTATTTCCATCCCTTACTAATATTATATGAAGTATCCCAAAATGCTCTTACAACATGAGCCTTATCTGAAGGTCTTGAACCAATTCCAGAATCATCTACATATCCTCCAATTCCCGAATAACCCCAGCTAAAATCATAAGCTAAATTTTTAGTTCAATTGTTTTCTTTATCACCTTTTTAGAGTGATTATTAAAAGAAAAAGTAATAATATCTTTAGGATCTTTATGTATTTCTGAATCAAATTTCAATATATTCACAATAGCTTTATGTTTATTATTACCATCTTTAATAACTAAAGCTTCAAATTTAACATTTTTTTCTTTATCTACAGAACCTTTATAAAGAAGCATCTCTTCATCTTCTAAACGAAAACCTTCCAATTCAAACGTATCATTATCAGTTGTAATAGTAACAGTAAATATATTTTCATTAACATTAAACTTACCTTTTATATCTTCTCCATCTGTTTCAATTACTTCCGCTATTTCATTCGTACTTGTCTCAGAAATAGTATTAAATGTTGTATTTGCTACTTCCATTATACCTTTTGAATATATTTCAATATTAGAAATTTTATTCTCAGCTCCTACATAAGCTGAAAACATTGACATCACTAAACAAATTACTATAAATGACTATAATAATTTTTTCATTATATCCTCCAATTATGAATATATTTAAAAACCTTAAAATACTTGTTTCATGTTGTTATAAAAAATCTAGGGGTCATACCAATGAAAAACTCAAAACATACGCTACGAAATTTGTTGAAAATCCAACAAAATATTCTCTTCCATTTTTATTTAATCACTTTTAAAATTTTGACAAATAACAAGAAAGTCCTTCTTTCCTTGTAATTAATACCAAAAAAATCTTTACCACCGTTTCCATTTTCATTTTCTGTTCGTTCTAATACGGGTCCTACCAACGAAAAGCCCAAAACATACGATAAAGAATTTGTTCAGAAAATTAGGAGTTGATGAACACTTTATGGTTAAAGGATTTCATTGTGGTTTCATTTTGTTGGAAAGATGAGACGATTCGAGGAGCTTGAGAGGCTGGGACATAAGTGTTTCAGTAAATGAGAAACCCGAACGATCAGGTGATTTTTCAATTAAAATCTCCCATATCGTTTGGGTTTTCTTTTTTACTACATTTATTGTTTATGAATACGATTGTTAATCGCTAGTGTAATGGAGCGAAAAGACACTTGACTCCGGCGGGAGGTCGAGGAAAGTATG
Source organism: Bacillus weihaiensis (assembly GCF_001889165.1). Classification (GTDB taxonomy): domain Bacteria; phylum Bacillota; class Bacilli; order Bacillales; family Bacillaceae; genus Metabacillus; species Metabacillus weihaiensis. Next base: position 272,476 of record NZ_CP016020.1, read on the forward strand.
AGATCCCACAGGCGTAGCCGAGGATGCTCATCTTCCTCCCTAGGAAAAAGCAGTTCATTTTTCCCCGCGGAAAGCAAGTGTATGCAGCGGAATGGAACGTACTGATTCTTCCACCACAACATATTCATAAGGAACAACGTGTCAATCGATAATCGTTCGTCTCTTAAAAAAATAGTGAATTTTGACCCAACCTCTCGATATTCTTATTTTTACTTCCTCTTAATGACAAAACGACCCATACAAACGACGAATTTCCCCATTCCTAATCGATTCCGAAACAAAAGAAATGAGCGACGGATCCTCCACCTTTGTTAATTCAGAAATCATCCTCTGTTTCCCACCGCGGAGTTTGATGTGTTTCGCCCAGTTCTTAATAGCCAGTTCGTATGTTTCTACATTATAGCGAATGAGCTTATGATGATTCATCAATCGCTCCATCAATAAGGTAATATGTTCAACGGAATAGCCTGTCTCACATTCTATCATTTTCTTCGATAGTGGATAAATCCCGATACTATTCACTTGATCATTTGTAAGAAGATACAGGTAAAGATACTTCTCCTCTGCTGTCATATCGTGTAAAGTAGCGAAATCTCTCCATACATTAACATGAACCATATGATTTTCTATCATCTACCATCACTGCCCTTTCTCTACATCATGTCCTTCGTAGACTATATACGTAGATGTGGAGGAATAGTAGCGTAGGTGCCTGTCACTACCGGGAATTTTTTGTTACAGAAAATGTTCCATAAATGTATAGAGTGAATTTTTAACTAGTTGAATGAATATCATAAAATGAATCCTTAGAGCCTTAAGGCTTTCAAGACGCAAAAAGGGAAGCAAGAGATGCGTCCCCTTGCTTCCTTCTAATGCCCCAGATCATCACCTAAGCTGGAATCCTTCTTCGCGATTTTTAAATAAACCATATAGGCTAAGCCAATCGCCATCCAGATGAATCCGAGCTGCTTCGATGTTGGATCTAGACTGAACCATACGTACCCAATGATGACAAATCCGATGATTGGCATCAGGAGGTGGTTGAAGAAATCTTTACTTTTTTGCTTTCGAATAAAATAATTGATGACAGATAGGTGCAAGAATAAGAACGCAGTTAAGGCACCAAAGTTAACTAAAGAGGCAAGACTATTAATTGTTGATGCGAAAATAGTTGTAACGATTAATGAAATAATAGCAACTAATATTGTACTTGCGTATGGTGTTTTAAATTTGGGATGGACTTTAGATAAAATGCCAGGAAGCTTTTTATCGCGAGCCATACTATAAAGAATCCGAGATATCGCGGCTTGGGCAACGAGTGCATCTGCTATTCCCCATGCTAATGCCGTTGCAAGAATTGTCATCCATTTTAACCAAGGTCCACCAGCCATTTCTGCAATTTGATAGAAGGCTACATCGGCATTTTCAAATGTTGTGTAATCTGGCCAAATAAGAGCGGCGACCCACGTTTGAATGATAAATAATAAACCTACTACTAATAAGGAGAAAATAACGGCGCGACCGACAACCTTTTTTCCACCCTTTGTTTCTTCTGCTAAAGTGGAGATGGCGTCAAAGCCAAGGAAGCTTAACACAGCAATCGATACAGCACCCATTACAACATTTAAGTCGAAGGCATCGCGATCATACAACGGTTTGAATGTGAATTCTGCACCATTTACACCTTGAACAACAGCGATTGTTGCGGCTGTGATGAAGATCGCTAAAACGATGAGCTCGAGTACAACGATAATTTTATTCGCTTTCGCAGTAAATTCAATTCCTCTTACATTAATAACCGTATTAATTCCAATAAATAGCAAAAGCCAAACGAAGATGGGAACTTCGGGAACAATGTTTGCTAGCGCGGCTGCACTGACTAAATAAAGAAGAGAAGGAATTAAAATATAATCTAATAAAATAACCCAGCCTGCAAAAAAGCCAACATGTTCGTTGATTCCTCTTTGAGCATAAGAGTAAACCGAACCAGCGATTGGAAATGCCTCTGACATTCGCGCATAGCTTAATGCGGTAAAAATCATTCCGACCATCCCAATTAAATAAGCTAAAGCAACCATTCCATTTGAGCCAGCGGCAACATGGCCATATATACCAAATGGAGCGATCGGGACCATAAAGACAAGTCCATAAATTAATAAATCCCAAAATGTAAGGGAACGTTTTAGTTCTTGCTTATACCCAAAATTTTCAACTGTGGAGTTTGTTTTGTTATCTACTGAAGGCTCCATCCTATCATCCTTTCTATAAAAGGAAGTAAGGGCTTTAGACAAAGTTTCTTACTTCCTGCTTTTATTTAATTGTTAGAAGTGGCTGTTGATATCCGTTACAGGCATACCTTTCCGCGGATGAGTTCGTCGGGAGCCTCCTAGTCTAGGCTCCACTTGGGCTCACTTTGATTTCGCTTCTCCCACAGGAGGCTTATGTTACACTTCAATCAACAATCATTTCTATTTAAAAACGTCTATTTGATAGGCTTCTAAAATCCATTTAGGAACAAAGAATCTTGCTGTTAATAGCGGGTCCACTATTTGCGAGATTTGTGATTGCCCTACAGCACTCATCAGCATGGTAAAGTGACTTAATGAGAGATTTGTTTTGGGCTGTAAAAGGTCAATCATGATCTCGACAGATTTCTTTGCTGCTTCATCTAATGTTTCTGATGAGACAAGAGATGCAATTCCTTTATCATTTTCCACGAAAGGAAAGGGAATGGAATGACCTTTCACTACTTCAAGTGTGACGGTGACCTTTCCAGGAATTTCAACACCGGACACTCCAATCTCACCATCACCCATTGCAGCATGTAAATCTCCTAACCCAAATAATGCACCTTCTTGAAAGACGGGGAAATATAATGTGGCACCTGTTGTAATGAGTGTGGTATCCATATTTCCACCATGTGCCCCAGGAGTTCCGCAATTTACCGCTTCATGTTCAGGAGCAACTCCAATTACTCCAATCATCGGGTTTAAGGGAATCTGGACATGCTCATCAAAGATAGCTTTGTTATTTTCAATAGGTAAAATTTTAATATCAAAGCCTTCTAATCGATGACCCATCACACCGAGGTCTTTCCCAGTAGCCATTACCCCTTTATCGCCTAACTCGATGTTGTTAATCTTGACCTTTAACACATCACCAGGAAGTGCACCTTCAACATAGACCGGACCTGTGGCAGGATTGATTCGATCCCAATCAATGGATTGAAAAGAAGCGGACTCTGATTGAATTTGATCTTGAAAGCAATCGTACGTGTCAATAACGATTTGATCACCAGACGAGACGTGAATAGCTGGTTCATTCTGTTTATCAAACGCGTACATATAATGTTCTTTCTTTAGTGATAACAACCAAGACATGAAATAACCTCCCTTATTTTCTACTTGTACTTCATTATAAAGAAAGAAGGGAGGTTTGTTTTGTATTAATTTGTTGTGTTTTTATATTATTTTTACTTTTCAGAAAAATAAATCACAAATAGGATCTTATTGATTAAGAGACAAATCCAAGCAAAAATAAAACTCAGTAGGACACCTTGTATAAAAGAAGTATAGAGGCTAAACAACGTACCAAATATCCCTAGACTAACGAGGCAAATGGGTATAAACATACTGACCTCCATTTCTCGCTCTTTTTTTAAGAAATAATAAAAAATCGGCAAGCACGCAGCAAATAAATTTCCATAAAAGATAATGGCGAATTGTACTAGATCTTCAACATAAACGTGTAAAAGTAAAGGAAGAAATGATAATCCGCACAACCAAATATATAGCTTTTGGAAATTTGATTTATCCTTTACTAAAACCGTGAGACTGGCTACTGAAAAAAGGGAGCTAGCAGCTGACATGATAAACATACTTAAACTAGAGATGACAAATAGATACAATAAAATCGGTGATAATTGCTCAAATAAACTCGTATAAAAGGTAGAGATGTGTCCGCTTTGCCCAATAAAATAAATGTAAATCGCTGTAAAGGCAATGGAAACAGACATCCAACAAAATGCACTAATGGTCAAAGAGAGCTTTAACCTCTTTTCCTTAATCTTCATTAAAGAGGTATTGACTGAAATATTCGTTACTAAATAGCCACTCATGATAATAAAGACGAGAAGACTATAAAGGAAAAGCTGGTTATGATCTGTTTCTAAGAATATAGGAAAACGAGATGTTATCGCTTGAAAAGTGGGGTTGATTCCTTGGGTTAAATACAAGGAAATAGGGATGATTGTTATACCTAATAATAGACAAATCAGTAAAAATGACCCCACTTTCTGTAATCCTATCGATCCGCCCATCCCTGCAAAAATAAAACAGCTAAAGCATATGACGAGTAATGGTAAGCTTGTAGGCACATGTAAAACAGTGGTGAGAACCTCTTCAGCAAGAAGGGCTTGAACAAGAAATCCTTCAAAATTAATGAGCATTAACACATAGATCATCATTTTCTTTGTCATGGGCTTGATTTGGGAATGGTGAGATTGAAGATCAAGTAACCGCGCCTTTATCCTTGGGGCAAACAGGCTATACCCATATAAAGTAAATAACCCAACCATCGCTAAAACAAATCCTCCAAGATAGCCGATTTTCTGCAATAAGTATATTGGTAGCACCACCGTTGTACCAGAAAGTATCCCAAAGAGTATCCGAAAGGTTCCTTCACTCAATCCAAATTCCTGTTTATGAAATAGGTAGTCAGCCTTTGTTTTATGCTCTCCAAAATATTTCATATTAGAGATGAGTACAGTTAACCCGATAAATAACATAAGGTACCAATCAATCATCTAAGCGTCTCCTTATAATGAGAAGGAGTGATTTGCTCCATTTTTTTGAACGTATTACTGAAATGATGCTGACTATTAAATCCAGAGTGTTCGGCAATCATTGTCATACTCCAATCGGGATGCTTTTTTAACAGGCCTTTTGCTTTTTGAATTCGATAGAGGGTTAAATATTCTTGAAAGGTCTTACCGATTTCCTCTGAGAATTTCCTGCTCAAATAGGTAGGATTAACCGGAATTTCATTGGCAATCTCCGTTAAATTTAGCTTTTCCTGAAAGCTCGTCTCAATTTTACTTAACACGTGCTGAACGGCTTGAGACTTTGCCACAGCCTGCTGGTGTGTTGCGACATATTTCTTCATGACGTCAATCAGCTCTGTTTCAATGACAGGTTTCACTAAATAATCGAGGGCATGTAAGTGAAGGGCTTGTTTGACGTAATCAAAATCTTGATAAGCCGTCACAAAGATCAGCTCTGTTTCCATTTTTCGTTGCTTTAGTTTTTTGGCTAGCTCTAAACCAGATTCTCCAGGCATATGTATGTCTAAAAAAGCGAGATTAATTTGTTCTTTTTCAAGTATTTTCAATGCCATTGACGCATCCTCTGCATCGAATATCTCCCATAATGGAAAGTGTTTTGTAAGTAAAAAACGGATTTGTTCAATTTCTAAGTACTCATCATCTACAATAAGTAGTTTCATAGTCCTTCATCTCCAGGTATATACGGCCATTTAGCTTTAGCAACTGTGTAGCCTTCTGTATTTTTTGTTAGCGATAGCTCACTTCTTAAATCAAAGAGAAGCTGAAAACGACGATGTATATTATCTAAGCCTACCCCATTCTTGAGGTCGTGATCGTTTATAGTAGCAGGGCCGTTGTCCATCACACGAAGACACACCCAATTTCCTTCACGTGTAAAATGAATGTGTAACACTTTCTCACCTGACTTTTTATCCAGTCCATGCTTAAATGCATTTTCGACAAGTGTTTGAAGAGTATAGGGGGGGATCATGACAGAATCTAGCATCGGACTGATATCGTATGTGACGAGCAGTCGGTTACCAAATCGAAGCTGCTGAATACTCACATAATTCTCCGTATGCGTAAGCTCGGTGTGAAACGGAACGAGCACATCCTTTTCTTGGTATTTATAACGAAGAAAGAGCGAAAACCTCTCCATTCCTCTCACCATCTCTTCATATCGACCAATCCTTGTTAACGATAAAAAGGAATTTAACGCATTAAATAAGAAATGAGGCTGAATTCTCTGATTCAATTGATGATACTCACTCTCCTGAAGCTCCTTCTCCAGCTTCACCCGAGCATTCTCCAACTCCAAAAAATCCAACTCCTGATCAATCAACCTCAGCATCAACAACACCACCATACACACAATTGGACAAAGTACACCCAAAAAAATCAGAAACGAAAACATATCCCCACCACCTTTATTAGTGTTCATTTTAATAGAGATAGGTGGTGCCTGTCACTACCCGAAAAATCTTGTTTCTCGAATGGAGTGGTGAAAGGTGGTTTTTCTGGTGGTGTAAGAGAGCAAGTGAGAGGTCAGTCGACGTGCCTGTTACGCCTCGGAATTTCTTGTTTCATGAGAGGGCTTTTGTCCAATTACCTAGAGGAAGGGCTTATGAAATACTAGCAGGTATAGACCTTTTCAGTACGAAACATTAGTAGAAAATTGGTATAAGTGCAGCTTCACAAATGAGTAAAGAGACGTGCTTCAACACACCTCTTTACTCACGAGAGCAACAGATCCTTCCCTATGCTTCCATATAATGCTTTCTTACCTTCCCAAGCGCATCCCGACGCCAAGCCTTCACCGCAGCAACAGATACACCTTCATCATGAGCGATTTCACTTGGTGTTTTCCCTTCCAAGCAATACGCTTTTAGCCATTTAGATTGATTCATTGTTAGGATCGTGGATAAGTCTTGAATTTCATCATCTGATAGAAGAGCTGAAAAATCATCAGAGCTTGCTGCTTGATCCTTTACCTGATCATCAAACTCTGTTTCATGATCTTCCTTCTTTCTTTCCTGCGTAAGCGCCGTTTTCATTCGGCCTATAATGTAGGAATAAGCAAAGGATTTGAACTCTCCTTTTTCCTTTTGAAATCGTTGGGACGCCTCCCATAAGGCGATTAAACCGACTTGGTAAAATTCACTTTCATTCTTATAAATACTTAACCTCTTAATAACGGAAAAAATCATTGGTTCAAATTGTTGATGCAGCTTTTCAAATTGACCTTCTTGATACATGAGAAATCCTTACCAAGAATGCATTCTTTTTGTATTCCGCGGTACTTTGAGAATAGCAAGAGAAAAGGAGTGAGAACACTTGGCTAATGAAGGTTAATAATCCATTTTCAGCCTTGAAATCGACAATATTGCTTAGGGGAAATGAGCGAAATGGGGGATCAAATCCTAGTGAAAACGGTCTTTTTATCCTTTTTTATCAATTGGAGGAAAAGGGAGAATTGCTAACTGCTTAGAAGGAAGCTGAAGCATGTGTTATCAAGTGGATTTTTACTTTACAGGAGCTCTATAAGGTTCGGAAAAGATGCCAGAGGGAGAAGATGTCTTTACTTAATATTTACCTTAATTTAACAATATATAGGTAATAATTACCGGTATAATAATAGTGAATGGACTGGAAAGATCCTTTTAAGCCCAACACGAATCAGCCTCGAGGTATGCACAGAAGCAGTAGGAGAAATCCCTTCGGACAACCACCTAGAAATCACTCACGTTTCATGGAAAATCTATCAAATCGAAAGCATCCCAATCATCATGCAAATTTACTAAAATCTATGATTCAAACAAGGTTTATACGAAAAAAGGATAAGGAGGTGGTATTTATTTTGATTTGAAAAGGAAAAAAAAACCCCTAAGCACAGTACTTTAGCGTGCTTAAGGATTAGGCAGTTGGATGATGACCAACTATTGGTAGTATATCTAACCCCTATGAAAATATAAAGTTATTCGAGCTGTTAAAAGGAGGAAAACTGAATGAAAAAGGTTTATTCCATCACAGTTTGCACAGGAGGAATTATTACGGACTCAACAATGGGAATCTTCCCGCATTATACGAGTACGGGTCATATCCATTGCCAAATGCTCGACAAATATGGAGAGAAGCTAGTAGAAAAGGATACTCGTTTTGTCTTAAATACAAGCTGTATTTATTATGGTAGTGACTTTAACGGAAGACTTGAATCTGCTAGGCATATTTTGATAGGGAAGAAAAACCTTCCTATAATGGTGAGTTTATCATTAGGAATCTGTATGATTCCCCTCTCATCTCCAATGAAGAATGATACACCTTGGATTTCATTAAAGTATATTGAGGATATTCAACCAAATGGCGCTGGTAGCATCATTACCTTTCAAAATGATGTAAAAGTTGAGGTGAATATCACAAAGAATGTACTAGAGGATAGGAGAAACAAAGCATCACGGCTTTTTAGTACATATTATTATAGAAAAATGATGGGCAGGGGAGATATTGATAGTGGGTTTGGGGTAGCGGAGAAGCCGGGAGATTATTATTAGGCTGTTATTACATTTGATTAAGAGTTAGTTTCACTACTCATTTAAAGAAACACAGATCTACAGAATGTAGATATCTTTTAAATTTTGCGTGTTTTTGTAAACTTGTGGCTATTTATCAAGTATCCGGTCTGGTTGAATTCCGTTCCAGTTGCTCGCTTTTTTGCGGGGTGGGCTGTGAGCCTCCTCGGCGTAAACGCCTGTGGGGTCTCACCTGTCCCACTCCTCCCGCAGGAGTCTCGCACTTCCCCTCCATTCAACCTTACGTAGTTTTCGTTTAAAACCTTTTTATAAGGTAACAATCTCTTAGAAAAATGCTCGAATGTTAAATCTTAAGTAGCTTGTTGCTCATTTAACATGGCATTAATACGATCTACCAAAAACCCCAATCAAGACGGAATATGATATCGTTCTTTAATTGCTGTATTAGGTGTTTAATAAATAGATCCGTTCGTCATTCTAGTAGCGAAGGAGTAAATCAAAGTAGCATACTTTAGATCAACAGGCTTACTTTTCGTATAATCGTCATAGGAATCTCCCTCCAGTCTCATAAGTTTGTGTGGTGCTTACTTATTTCGACATTTCGGTAGGTACTCTTTTTTTCTATTCCAAAAAATATAAAAAGGTGAAACTAAAGGAAGCAGTATCACCTTCCAATGGGTCATTTGTGTTCATTGATAATCCTGCTGCCATTGCAAATCCTACTTTCAGCATTAAAAATAAAAAAATGTATATTGTCATGTTTTGGATTATTATTAAGGTTTTTGTAGGTTAAAGAACTGTTTTATAGTAACAGTTAATTAGGTAGATTTTACAAACTTGAAGTTAAAAGTAATATTTGAATTATAAATATACATTGTCTGGTAGTCCTTTGAAGTTATATAGAAATAATTCTATAAAATACAATTTAATATTTTTTCGATTTTAATATAAGTATTGTTTAACCATTAATAAAATAGAATTAAATTGCTCAAATGTAAGGGGAATTGAAAAAAACATGCTAGCCTTCTGTTCCATTGACAACCCATTTATAGCATGATTAAAATGAAAGTTAACGCAGTTAATAAATAGAGAGTAGAAGCTATTTTACCTATACAGCTAGTATGAGTGATAGCCTCTATACTATATAGAATACGGAGAAAAGAACACCATGTTATTTAATTCCTTTGAATTTGTTTTTGCATTTTTACCAATTGTGTTTATGATTTATTTTCTATTAACAAATAATAGACTTGTAGTTTTATCTAAAATCTGGCTAGTCGTAAGCTCGTTATTTTTTTATGCTTGGTGGAATGTAGCCTACTTACCTTTAATCCTCATTTCACTCTTGTTTAACTATCTAGTAGGTTCAATATTAGGTCAGAAACTGACAAAAATGATTAGGAAATTCACCCTAATTATAGGGATAGTAGTAAATGTGGCACTGCTTGCTTATTTTAAATATACGGACTTTTTTATTAATAATGTTAATGCATTGTTTTCTACCAATCTGCCACTTTTAAAGCTAGCGTTACCTCTTGCAATTAGTTTTTTTACATTTCAACAAATTGCTTATCTTGTTGATGCTTATAAAAAGGAAACCACGGACTATAATTTTTTGAATTATGCCCTTTTTGTTACCTTTTTTCCTCAGTTAATTGCTGGTCCAATTGTTCATCATAGGGTGGATTACATCTCTATCCTATACCTTCCAGTTATATTATGATTTTAGTGGTTATACGGATATGGCAATAGGGGCAGCATTAGTATTTAATATTGTCCTACCTATAAACTTTAACTCTCCTTATAAAGCTTTAGATATACAAGACTTCTGGAGAAGATGGCATATCACACTAAGTCGTTTCTTAACCCAATATATTTATATCCCTCTAGGTGGAAATAGAAGAGGGAAAGTGAGAACTTATTTGAATATTATGATTATCTTCTTAATAAGTGGTTTTTGGCATGGGGCAGGTTGGACGTTTATCTTTTGGGGATTTCTACATGGATTCGCAACTGTTCTAAATCGTTATTGGAAGTCCTTTAATTATAAGCTAAATAAGGTAGTGGCTTGGTTGATAACCTTTAACTTTGTAAATATTTCATGGGTGTTTTTTAGAGCTAATACGTGGGAGGAGGCACTAAATGTCTTAAAAGGGATGTTTGGTTTTAATGGAATTGCACTTCCAACGTTCTTAAAAGGTAAGTTCGAAGAAATAATTCTTTATGATGTAATGTTTATCGATTTTTTCGCAGGGTCTCATATAGATTTAATTTATTTATTACTATTCTTTCTAATTGTCTTATATTACACGTTTAAGACAAAAAATTCTTATGAATATATGACAAGTCTGGTGCCGAATAAAAGGTCTATGCTATTTGTCTCCATTATTTTTATATATTCGATCTTAAATTTTCATAAGATTAGTGAATTCTTGTATTTTAATTTTTAAAAGGAGCTTGGCATTTTGAATAAAAAATGGGTATGGTCTACATTCTTTTGTACGAGTTCAATTATTACCGCCATTATGATTTTTAATTACGTCATTGATCCATTTCAGTTTTATAAGATACATCAAAATAACAGCTTATATTGGTCAGAACAGAGGTGGCAATTAGCTGGGTTAGCTAAAAATCATCATTACGATACAATCGTTTTAGGTACTTCAATGACAGAAAATTTTATTCCAAGTGAAATAAATGATACATTTGCTCAATCTGAAACGATGAAATTATCTATATCAGGATCTACGAGTTATGAACAGAGAAAAATGGCCGAAGTTGCATTCCATCACAATAAGGTTGATAGAGTAATATGGGGAATTGACTTTACCTCTCTAAGCTATGATAAGGATTATGCAAAAGAACAATTTCCAACTTTTTTATATGATCAACACATATGGAATGACTACCAATATCTATTTAATTTAACAACAATAAAATATAGCCTGTATACCTTGCTATATAAAGAAGGAAAACCTAATTTGGCAACAACCTTTTCTACCCTTTCCAGGCTAGAAGACAAGCCTAAGCAAGACGGTCTTAATTTTTTATATTATTGGGGAGATCACTACACATATGGAGAAGAGATTGTATTGGAAGATTATCGAAATACTCTATGGAGTGATAAGGAAAAATATGATGAATTCATAGAGGACCTTTCATTTGAAAAGCTTAAAGAGAATATTGATCATAATATTATTCCTGTTATAAAAGAAAATCCTGATACTACTTTTTATCTATTTTATCCTCCATATTCTATTCTAATGAATAAACGCTTTTATGATATGGATCCAAGGATTATTGATAGTATAATAAAAAGTAGAGAATATATGTTTACTGAATTAATGAACGTTCCTCATGTTGAACTATATGATTATTCACATGTATCTGAAATTGTTTTGAATTTAGATCATTATAAAGACATCAGCCATTATTCACCTGAAATAAATCAGTTCATTCTCAGGACTTTAGGAACAAAAGAATATTTGGTAACAAAAGAAAATCTAGTCCAAAATTCAAGATCATTTAAGAAGCAAATACAAGATTTCACCCTGGAGAACCCTTAAGCTTGTATTTAAATAGCGAAGGAGGCTGTTATATCTTCTTTGCTATTTATGTTGCTCTTAATGAAATCTTTCATATTACATTACATGTATAAATTCGTGTTCAGATTAATTTTTCTACCTTTTTTTACTAATCTATTCCTTCAGATCAACTTCTTCTTATTTACTCAAATAAATTAATGCAATTGCTAGTCCTAATTCACCAAAGTAAAAAACCTTGTAAAAAAAACTTACACAATAATAGCCACATCACCCTGGAAGACTTTACACTTTTGCTAACAAGTTAATTACCTTAATGTCATGACAATAGGGCATTGTACGAACACACTAAAATATGGGCACATTTTGTTACATTCTATTACACACAGCTATGAACAAAAAAACCTAGTTAGAAACCATGACAAACGAATTCACATTCTTTCTTTAATGTCCTACAATCATAATTAGAAAAAACAGAAAAATCAATAATTTTAAATGTAAGGACATTATGACAATTGTTTGGTTTGTGATAACAAGCCTAAAACAAAGAGATGGGTGGCTAAAGAATGAAGGAAATTAAGGAAATGTTTGTAAGACAGGAGACGAAGCATGCAATTGAATTAGTGGATATTAAGAAACAGTTTTATGATCGGAAAAATGACAGTATGGTGGAGGTTATTAAGAATATTTCTCTCCAAATTCGAGATAAGGAGTTTATCAGTATAGTAGGTCCAAGTGGTTGTGGAAAGAGTACGATGTTTAACATTATTGCGGGGTTACTTGAGCCTTCAGGTGGGATGGTAAAGGTACATGGGCATAACATTGTAAGCTCGACTGGACATGTAGGGTATATGATGCAAAAAGATTTGTTATTTCCATGGAGAACGATTTTAGAGAATGTTGGACTTGGGCTAGAGATAAGAGGAATACCGAAAAAAGAACGAGATGAAATTGCAATGGACTATTTATCTAAGTATAACCTACAGGATTTTGCGCAAGCTTATCCAGCTACCCTTTCAGGTGGGATGAGACAAAGAGTGGCATTGATTCGAACACTTGCCTTCAATCCAGAAATCATTTTGTTAGACGAACCTTTTTCTGCGTTAGATTATCAAACCAGACTAGTACTAGAGGATGAGATCCTTCAAATTCTTCAGGATTTTGGGAAAACAGTTGTGTTGATTACACATGATATTGGCGAGGCAATCGCGATGTCTGATCGGATTGCGGTAATGTCTCAACGCCCAACATATGTAAAAAAAATCTGCGACGTTGGGCTTGCTAAGAAGCATGGATCTGTTATACAAGCTCGTAGTGACCAAAAGTATAATGAACTTTTTGATGAGATTTGGAATGAACTAGATATTCAAATGGGGAGGAGTTCGTAAATGAGTGCGACACATGTAGAGAGTCAAACGGTTGGAAAAGTGGCTGCAAGAAAAGAAAAGAAGAAAATAAATGCGGCAGTAACCCAAAATCTCTCAAGGGTTTTACTAGTAGCGTTAGGCTTGATAGCTTGGCAACTCGGTGTTCAGTTAGAGTGGATTAACCCATTTCTGATGGGCTCACCACTTGGGATATTAGAAGAATATACAAGACTGATACAAAGTGGGGAGCTATTTACAGATACATTTGCGACAGTTTTTGCAACAATCATAGGATTTATAATTGGAAGTTTGCTAGGGTCTGTTATTGGACTGTTACTTTGGTATTCCAAGTTTCTTGCTAGAGTCCTAGATCCTTTTGTTGTTGCGTTAAACGGACTTCCGAAGATAGCGTTAGCACCTATGATTATTATTTGGTTTGGTTCAGGAATGTTCTCTAAAATTGCGTTAGCGATCATTGCTACATTAATTGTAGCCCTTTTATCGGCTTATCAAGGGACACATCAAATCGATTCAAATCTAGTGAATTTAATGAGGTCATTAGGGTCGACTAAAAGCCAGATTTTCAGAAAGGTAGTCATACCTTCTACAATGCCTTGGATTATCTCTGCTTTTCGCTTAAATATTGGTTTTGCACTAGTTGCAGTAATTGGTGGAGAGTTTATTTCATCCGATAAGGGATTGGGTCGCATGATCTTTGTGGCTGGGAACCTATTTAATCTGAATATTGTATGGGTCGGTGTGATTACTTTAATGATTGTAGCTATTACATTATATTTTATCGTCTCCAAGCTAGAGCTACGCTTATTGCCATGGGATGATAAAAATAAAGCAAACGATTAAAAATTGAGGGGGAAATTTGCTTGAAAAAAATATCGTTAGTTATCACTTCATTGTTTCTATTGCTTTTGGCCGGTTGTTCTGGAGGAGAAGGTGCGTCCTCTAGCTCAACAGAATCTCAATCTAGTGGCGAAGCATCTACAGAAATGGATACGGTGCTAGTAACAGAAGCCTTCCATAGCTTGTTGTACTTACCACTTTATGTTGGAAATAAAGAAGGGATTTTTAAGGATAATAATATTAATCTCTCAACTATTCGTTCAGCAGGTACAGGTCCGACTGCTTTAGCCTCAGTTTTATCTGGTGAAGCTCAGTTTTCTGTTCACGGACCAGAGCATGTAGGTTTTGCACAAGAAAAAGGGGGGGCAGCAAAGGCCATTAGTGCTGTAGCAAATAGTGCTCCAGTTTGGGTTTTAGCAAATGAAGATGTAGAATTTGACTCACCTGCGGATTTAAAAGGGAAGAAAATTGTTGTACACCAAGCACCAGGAACGTCTAATACACTATTAAAACGATTGTTAATTGATGCAGGTTTAGATTATGAAAAAGATGTATCTGTGATGGAGGTTCAAAGTGGTTCTGAATTAGGACCAGTTCTTGCTGGAGAAGCAGATATTGTCGTCGTTTATGAACCGCAAGTAGATCAGGGAGTTGCACAAGGGCTTAAAATTGTTTACGACTTTACAGAGGATTATCCAGAGTACGCATTCTCAACGTTTAATGCCTCAGAAAAATTAATTAGTGAGAACCCAGATCTTGTGAAACGCTTTGTTTTATCAATGGATCAATCCTTGAAACTTATGCATGAAAGTCCAGATATTGCCGTTGCTGTTGCACTCGAAGAATTTCCTGAGTTAGAAGAGGAGGTTGTAACAAAAGCAGTAAATCGGATGATTGAAAGTAACGTCTATCCACCGGATGTCACGATTACGAATGAAGCATTTGACACAGCCATTGATATGCAAAAGTTTGTTGGGAATATCAAAACGGATATGAAATTTGAAGATATTGTAGATCCAAGCTTTCAGCCAAATGAGTAATCCTATAGTAAGTGGACAATTGAACTGAATACAGGAGGTCTCAGTTTAATCGGTTACTACCTTCTTAAAAATGCTACAACCTTGTCCAATGGATGATAGTAAGTCAAATATATGGCAAAAAGGGGAAACCAGCATGCTTAAAACAAATATTGGCGATTTAACAATTAAAACAGCGCGAGAATTATTAGAAAAGAGAGACATATCACCAACTGAACTTGTTTCATTGTTTTTAAAAAGAATTGAAGAAATTAACCCAGAAGTGCAAGCTTGGGTTACTGTAGAAAAGGAAACAGCATTCCAAAGAGCAAGGGAACTAGAGGAGTCTATGAAGGATAGAGAATCATTACCACCTCTTTTTGGTATTCCTTATGGGGCAAAGGATATTATTTGTACAAAAGGGGTTCCAACAGAAGCTGGTTCGAATGTGTTGAAGGGATTCATTCCAGGTGAGGATGCGACGATCATTAAAAAACTCCATCAATCAGGGGCGATTATGCTAGGTAAAACAACGACAACGGAGTTTGCCAATTGGGGTGGGACACCGAACACGAGAAATGCTTGGAATCTAAACCATACGCCTGGTGGTTCGAGTTCGGGATCTGCAGCAGGCCTTGCATCAGGGATGTCTCTAATGACACTTGGAACCCAAACAGCTGGCTCTCTTTCAAGACCCGCAGCATACAACGGATTAACTGTTTTAAAGGCAACATATGGTAGGATTAGTAAAAAAGGTGTCTTTCCAGCAAGTACGAGTCTTGATCATGTGGGAGCCTTTACAAAAACGGTAGAAGATACGGTCCTTGTCTATAATCAACTTTCAGGACCTGATGAAGAGGATGAAGCTACGTGGAAAATGCCAAAACAGGAGCTACGTATTCAAGAGAATCGGGAGTTAAAGATTGGAATAGTGGAGGATCCATACTTTGAAGCAGATGAACAAGTAACGCTTGCCTATGAAGAGGCCGTGAAGGAATTACAAAATATCGGCTTTCGAGTGAAAAAAGTAAAAATGCCAAAAAGCTTTTTAGCAGCGAATGCTGCGCAAGCAGTAGTAATGCAGGCGGAAACAGCCCATTATCATGCTAGCAACTATCATAGTAACAAAGAACTCTTTGGCAAGTATTTGCAGGATTTTATCAGAGAAGGACTAAAGATTACAGCGGATAATTACTTGGATGCCCAGACGATGCGGACTATATTCAGAAAAGAATTGCAGGAGGAGTTATTTTCTGATATTGATGTGCTTGTTACACCAGCAACACCTACTCCAGCACCAGAAGGAATCGCGCAGACAGGTTCCCCAGCTTTTAACTTACCTTTTACAAATGCAGGGATTCCAACCCTTGTGCTACCAACTGGGTTTGTGAAGATGACCAATTTACCGGTGGCATTTCAATTAGCTTCAGCACCTTTAAAGGAGCAACATGTAATAGATGTAGGATATATGTTCCAAAGAGTGACGGATTGGCATTTACAAACTCCAGCGTTGAGTGTTTGAGGATGATTATTTTAACCATGCTGGTTCTGGGCACAATTTTGGGGTTCGTAGGTGCAGGAGGATCTGGATTTATCATCGCTGTTTTGGTTACATTTTTTCATATACCGGTCCATTTCGCGCTAGGAACAGCAGTTACCGTGATGTTTTTAAGTGTTCTGTCAGGGAGCTGGGGACATTTTCAAGCAGGCAATTTATATGTAAAGCAAGGACTCTATATCGGGATGTTTGGAGCCATTGGTGGTTATATTGGCTCTCAAATCACTCGACTGATTGAACCTGAAGTACTTCTGATTTTTACGGTATCTTCACTGTTTCTCTCAGGTATTTTACTTTGGATAAAAACCAAAATAACGATAGAGCATGAGACAGATATACAAAAAGCACATAAAAAATCGAAGCTTGTCGTGATTGGGCTTGGAAATGGGTTTGTTTCTGGAGCGCTAGGTATTGGGGCAGCTTCCTTCATCCAAATTTCTCTGTTGAAGTGGGTGGGGCTACCATTAAGAATGGCCGCAGGAACGACAATGCTTGTCATTCTACCGATTGCATTGGGTGCATCTTTCGGATATATTCAAGCGGGGTATTTTGATCCAATTCTCTTTATACAGGTTGCTTTAGGCACAGTGATTGGTTCCTATTTTGGATCAAAATTAACGAAGAAAGCCCCACAAATTATTTTACGGGTCGGTATGGTGGCGACTCCGGTTGTGAGTGCAGTTATTATGATCTTAAATTTTCTTTGATGGATATGATTAGAGAACTGTTTAGTGCATGTATATGGAAGGCCAATCTCTCACTATTGAGGTGGGCTTTCTGGTACGAATATTATTTTTGGAGGTAAAAAGTATGCGATTACATACTAATTCGCACATACCATTGTATGTTCAAATAAAGCAGGAGCTATTACGAAAGATAGAGGGGGGACAGTATATCGTAGGAATGCAGTTGCCCTCGGAGCATGAGTTGATGGAGTATTATGGTGTGAGTAGACCGACTGTAAGGCAAGCAATTGTAGAATTAGTGCAAGAAGGCGTATTAGTTAGAGGTAGAGGGAGAGGAACATTTGTCTCACAGCCACTCATTACAAGTAATGCACAAGTGTTCACCACGTTTGCCGATATTATGAAGGCAAAAGGAGTAGAACAAGGAGCGAGAGTAATTGAAAAGAACCAAAGCCTTACTTCTGAACAACTTTCACGTGAACTTGAGATTTCTTTAGGAGAAGAAATTTATGAGATTGTAAGGCTACGACTAGGAAATAAGGAACCACTTGTTATTCGAACAACACAGGTTTCTAGTAAGCTATGTCCTGGATTATTAGAAGAAGATGTAGAGAACAAGACACTCTATTCTATTTTTCAAGAGAAATATGGTCTTGTTCCAGCAGGTGCAACGCAAACCTTTCAAGCGGTCAAAGCAACAGCATTTGAAGCAAATCTACTGAAAATTGAAATTGGAGAGCCTCTTATGCTATGGGAAGGTGTCGTCTACACTCAAAATAGAATCCCAATTGAAAAAGCTAAAGCCCTCTACCGAGGAGACCGATTCTCCTTCAACATCAATCAAGGCAGAGACTTTGAAACCCACGCAGGTGTGGAGAAAATGGGTGTCGGTATATTGGATTTTTGAGTGGTGCCGAGTATGGTGCCTCTCACGCCCTCGGACATTCTTGTTTCTCAATATTGTTTCAGATGAACTTTGAGGAATAAAAGTGCCAGGCACCTTCATGACACACTTTTTATTCCATTCTCCGATGCTTTTTAATGTCTAAAAAAACCATGTAAGAATTTCTTACAAAACAGAACACGTACTCCTCAACTTCATGTAATATCATGTTTAACAAAAGAGAAAGCCTTTCTAGGGGTTCCGTTTTACCTCGGTAAAAGTCTGGTCCTGAGAAAGAACATTATCTATAGATAATGTGCACTCGGGAGGAAAAGTCCAGTGAAGAATAGATCCTATTCTTCCTGGGCTTTTTTATATTTCAGAAGCGGAAAATAGGTCATTCTTTACTTGGCTTCTAGGCTAAATAAGGGGAACCTACACCTTATTTTGAAAGGCTTTTTTAAAAAATGGAAGAGGAGAGATGAAGATGGCAAAGGATCATGACTATGCCTTACAACCAGTACCTGCGGACAGTCGGAATGGGTTTTGGAAGATGCTTATGATTATGATGGGATTTACTTTCTTCTCGGCAAGTATGATGTCAGGAGGAACATTAGGAAGTGGGTTATCCTTTTCCCAATTTCTCTTAGTCGTAATGGCAGGTAATTTGCTTTTAGGACTTTATACGGGTGCATTAGCTTATATTGGTGGAAAAACGGGGTTATCGACGCATTTATTAACGCAATATTCTTTCGGTGAAAAAGGATCTTATTTAGCTTCCTTTTTATTAGGTGCGACACAGGTCGGATGGTTCGGTGTGGGCGTTGCTATGTTCGCTTATCCCGTTCAGAAAGCAACAGGGATGAATATGTATGTACTGATTATCGTTGCAGGGCTTTTGATGACTGCTACGGCTTATTTTGGCATAAAGGCTTTAACCATTTTAAGTTTTATTGCGGTACCAGCCATTATGGTTTTAGGAAGTGTTTCGGTGGGGATGGCAACGGACTCAGTTGGGGGCATCCAAGCCTTATTTGGTCAGCAGCCGGTTGAACCGATCAGTCTATCTGCTGCATTGGCGGTGTGTATCGGGTCCTTTATAAGTGGAGGGACATTAACCCCTGATTTTGCCCGATTTGCACGGACGAAAAAGCTGGCTGTTTCCACTACATTAATTGCCTTCTTCATAGGGAATTCACTGATGTTTATTTTTGGAGCTGTTGGTGTTATTGCAACCGGCGTCTCAGATATTTCAGAAGTTATGTTTCTGCAAGGATTACTCCTGCCTGCAATCTTAGTACTTGGTTTAAATATTTGGACGACGAATGATAATTCTTTATATGCATCAGGATTAGGCTTCTCAAATATCACGAAGATTCATAAAAACAAAATTGTTGTGTTTAATGGAATAGTAGGTACACTTTTATCCATTTGGTTATATAACCATTTTATTAGCTGGTTAACGTTTTTAAATTCAACCCTACCGCCGTTTGGTGCGATTCTACTTGCCCATTTTTTCATTATAAAACGCGGTAAATATTCTGATTTTTCAAAAACTAAATTCAAGGCAGTGAACTGGCTTGCTATTACAGCTTGGGTTATTGGGGTACTATGCGCGCAATTCCTACCAGGTATTGCCCCAGTCAATGCAGTACTCGGTTCAGCAGGATCCTTTATCCTTCTGAGTTATATCGAGAAAAAGAATGAAACAACAACTACAACTATTGAAAAGGTGAGTTAATAGATGATTATAAAAAATGCTACACTTCATAAGAAAAAGGACCTCTATCATCTTTACATAGAGGACGGAATGATAAAAAAAATAACGACAGAGGCGTTGGATATTGATGGAGAGACGATAGTGGATGTCAAAGGCTCCCTTGTCCTCCCTCCATTTGTCGAGCCTCATATCCATTTAGATACAACAATGACAGCAGGTGAACCATTTTGGAATCAAAGTGGAACCCTATTTGAAGGTATTCAAAACTGGTCAGAAAGAAAAAAATCTCTTACGAAAGAAGATGTGAAGCAACGTGCAAAAATGGCGTTAAAGTGGCAAATTGCTCAAGGAATTCAAAGTGTACGCACACATGTTGATGTAACAGATCCTAGGCTTCTAGCGTTAGAAGCATTGTTAGAGGTAAAAGAAGAAATGGCTCCTTATGTGAATCTTCAGCTCGTTGCTTTTCCTCAAGAAGGCATCCTCTCTTATCCTAATGGAGCTGAGCTTTTAGAAGAGGCATTGCGAATGGGGGCAGATGTTGTTGGCGGTATTCCTCACTATGAATATACGAGAGAGGATGGAGTAGAATCAGTGAAAATAGCTTTCAAGCTTGCTGAAAAGTACGACCGATTGATTGATTTTCATTGTGATGAAATTGATGATGAACAATCACGTTTTCTAGAGGTGGTCGCAGCCACTGCCTACCGTCTAGGGATGGGTGAAAAAGTAACAGCAAGTCATACAACTGCGATGCATTCATATAACAATGCTTACGTAGCAAAGCTTTTTCGTTTACTAAAACAGTCGAACATCAACTTTGTTGCCAACCCACTTGTGAATCTGCATTTACAAGGGCGCTTTGACAGCTATCCAAAGCGTAGAGGAATTACACGAGTAAAAGAACTAGTTGAAGCGGACATCAATGTTTGCTTCGGTCACGATGATATTTTTGACCAATGGTATCCTCTAGGAACCGGTAATATGCTTCAGGTCCTCCATGTAGGATTGCACGCTTGCCATATGATGGGCTATGAACAAATCAATCAATCGATGAATCTTATTACAACTAATAGCGCAAAAACGATGAACCTACCTAATGAAGATTATGGAATTGAAGAAGGCAAAAGAGCCAATCTCATTGTCCTAGAAGCAAAGGATGAATATAACGCCATTCGAAAGCAAGCATCTGTGCTCTACTCCATTAGAAATGGAAACATCATAGCCGAAACAAAGCCCCGTGACACAAAGATCTGGATCGGGACAGAAGGACATGAATCAAGTCCTACACCAGAGCCAATTCGCTTTGACTTATAAGTGGGTAGCTCGATTTGTGGAGGAGGTGCCTGACACCTCCCAAAATTTCTTGTTTCACAAAAAGAAGGGGTGTAACAAGGACCAAGGTCCCTTGTTATACCCCTAATTGGAATGGTGGTTATCCGTTCGCATTCTTATTTTTAACTTGAATGTGAGAAGTTAGGATCGGACTCATATTGAAGATAGCCCTTACTTGACCCCCATACACATTTGCACATAGTTCGTTCCTTGATAGGTGTGCTTTTATTCCACAAAAATTGGGGTTTTTGGTGTTAATTCTTCTTTTTTTGAATAGGAAAGTAAATTCCAAAAAACTATTTATGATTGCTCATTGTATTCATTGAGAATTCTTGCCATAATGGCGTTTTCTATTGAAACATATAAGGAACATGCTCTATTAATTGTATATGAGGATAGTCATCCCATCAGCACCATTGTACGTTACATACTACATGAACCACTGAAGAAATGTCCCAAGTATAAATATCCCTCCAAGGCTATTCGGACTTTGCCTACCAGATTTTAATGGTTCCGTAAATAACTCAAAATCACGTCAGTTATTTTCCTATACTTTACATGTTGACCTCTGAACTTTGGTCCTTTGCACCCTCTGAAGAACAAAGATAACCTCTCTCATTGAAATTAAAACTTTTAAACCTGTATTTACAATAAAGAATAACTAGTTGTTCAGGTAAGACGAAGATCATGGTGTAAAAGATTAGGAAAGGAAGGATGATTAGAGTAAAAGTTTCTAGTGAATTAAAATAACCATTCCTAAAAAGGTATTGTAAGATCATAACCAATCCTGTACTTCCTACGATTGCAAGTGGAATATATGATTTTGATTCAAAACTTCCTCTTATCATCCCTCTCATTGATCCTTCTCTATATTTACCGTTTTTTAATAACATATAAAAACGAATAAATGTAACAACAAATAGCAGCAAAGCTATCGATAACGTTGTATATGTAAACTGAATAAGTGCTTCCTGTGTTGCATGAACATTCTCACCCATGATAAATATGGCTCCTAAATACATGAACGCCCCACCAATATTTAATCCAGCTAATATTGTTAGGAGATATTGAATTTTTTGGCTTTTATAGTATATATAAGGGATGGAATATAGAATCGCCAAAACACTTAATACAAGTGTCAGCCAAAAATGTGTAGATTTTATTTCGTTTATATTTGGATATATACTATTTGCAGCAGCAACATAATAAATTAAATAATACATTAATGCTTGCATAAACACAGTTAAGAATAAGGTTCCTCCTAATGATGCTGGACTTTGTCGTCCTGATTCAAGAGGACCTCTTAGAATTTTAAAATCTTCTTCGGTTAATAGTCTCTTCAAATTTCTCCCTCCGATGTTTCTTCAGAATGAAGAAAACCACTCTTATTAAAATGAAAACTCTTATATCGACATTTACAATAAAATATAACTAACTGTTCAGGTAAGACGAAGATCATGGTGTAAAAGATTAATAGAGGTAAAAGGGTTAAAAATAAGGATTCCAATGATTGAATTTGGTCATTTCGAAAAAGAAATTGAAGGATATAAATCAAAATAGTACTTCCTACTATTACAATAGGCACATAAGATTTTGTCTCAAAGCGCGCTCTTATCTGTTCTCTAGGAGAGCCTTTTCTATAATTTCCATTGACTAAAAGAATATAAAAACGGATCACTGTAACAACTAAAAGTAGTAGTGCTGCAGCTAAAGTTATGTAGGTGAAATTCATTAGAGTTTCTTCTGTAAGAGATGGATCTTCCCCTATATAAATCATCGCACCGATAAACATACAAGCAGCTCCTGCATTTTGAATCGATAGGATACTTATTAAATATTGAATTCTTTGACTTCTTTTATAAACATATGGAATTGAGTAAATGAAGGATAAGAAAATCAATGAAATGATTATTCTAAGATGGATGGTATATACGTGATCTATATTCGGATAATGTGATGAATCAACTTGGGAATAGATCAAATAAAAAAATAAAGCTTGCATAAAGATTCCTAAAAATAATGTACCACCTAGAGATTGTGGACTTTGTCGTCCTGACTCAAGTGGTATTCTAAGTGCATAAAAATCCCTCTCAGAAATCCTCCAAAACATGTAGCAACACCTCTATATTAAGTGACTTTATAGGTTTTATTTTCTTCTTCTGAATACAAATAGCCTCTTTCATTAAAAGTAAAGCTTTTGAATCGGAACTTGCAGTATAAAATAACAAGTTGCTCTGGAAGTACAAAGATCATTGCATAGAAAATCAATAGAAAAAGCAGCGTCATAATGAAATGTTCAAACGATGCCAGAGCTCCACTTTTTATCATATATTGGAGGATATAGAATAATCCCAACCCACCAATTATTGCGAAAGGTAAGTAAGAAGTTGCTTCTACCTTAGATCGAATGATCCCTCTTGTTGATCCTTCACGGTATTTTCCTTTTTTTAATAAGATGTAAAAGCGTATACTTGTGGCAATAAATAATACGATTGCGATTGTTAACGAAATATATGTAAAAGTAATCATCATTTCTGTTGTTGCATTAGGACCTTCACCTATTAGGAACAAGCCACAAAAGTAGGGAAATACTCCGAATAAATTTTGAGAAACAATGATGCTTATTAAATATTGAAGCTTGTCTAGTTTTCTATACACTGTTGGAATACAAAAGAGTAGAGAAAGACCAGACAGGATAATCGTAATCCAAAAATGTGTATCTTGAACTTTTTCAATATTTGGGAATCTTGTATAAGCACCAGCTACATAATAAGTAAGAAAATAAAGTAACCATTGTAAGAAAATCCCTAAAAATAAAATGCCACCTACTGAGTCAGGACTTTGTCTACCAGATTCAAGTGGAATTCTCAATACCGCAAAGTCTTTAGCGGTTAATTGCCCGAACATACTTTAACCTCCCATATATTGAAACCAAACCATATTTTATCGATAGCTGATTCACCCTTAAAAATAAAAATCTAGAATAAATAATAATTGAAATGATTCCCAGTACAAATAGAGCGAGTAAAAAGAGGATTTTCTTCACGAACCAAATCTCTATTAAGTGACGTTATAGGTTTTATTTTCTTCTTCTGAATACAAATAGCCTCTTTCACTAAAAGTAAAGCTTTTGAATCGAAACTTGCAGTATAAAATAACAAGTTGCTCTGGGAGTACAAAGATCATTGCATAGAAAATCAATAGAAACAGCAGAGTCATAATAAAATGTTCAAACGATGCCAATGCTCCACTTTTTATCATATATTGGAGGATATAGAATAATCCCAACCCACCAATTATTGCGAAAGGTAAGTAAGAAGTTGCTTCTACCTTAGATTGAATGATCCCTCTTGTTGATCCTTCACGGTATTTTCCTTTCTTTAATAAAATGTAAAAACGTACACTTGTAGCAATAAATAATACGATTGCGATTGTTAGAGAAATATATGTAAAAGTAATCATCATTTTTGTTGTTGCATTAGGACCTTCACCAATAAAAAACATTCCACACAAATATGGAAATAATCCAAATAAATTTTGAGAGACCACAATACTTAACATATATTGATATTGGTCATATTTTTTATAGACGAATGGTATACAGAAGAGAAGAGAAAGTACTGTTATAACCAATGTAATCATAAAATGGTAATCATGTATTTTATCAACATGTGGATAGGTAGTATAGCTAGCAGCTCTAAAATAGGTAATGTAGTACAGCAACCATTGAAGAAAACATCCTAAAAATAAAATCCCTCCTAAGGAATTAGGACTTTGACGTCCTGATTCAAGTGGAATTCTCAAAACAGCAAAGTCCTTTGCAGTTAATTGTTTCAACATGTTAAAACCTCCATTAGTGGAACCAAATTTTCCTCAGCATATCCGATGTGTGGTAGAGAATTGGTTTTTCGTAAAGGGAAGCAAGAGGACTTTTACGGATGTAGTAGCGGATTTTTCGAGATGGCGGGGTAAAAAGCTAGTTTAACAATTATTTGGAAAACGGTACCTTTCCACGTGTCCCTGCATCACACGCTTCATGATATGCTGCTTACTCGAGCTTCCATAATTAATCCATTCCTGTTCAAAATCTTTCCAACAGTTGATTCTTGCTAGACTTATCATAAGTGCTAAATCTTCTGACGTACAAGTTATTATATGAACGATGTGACCACTCCTTCTTGTTCTAATGTACATGTTTAAAAAAAGATTAAATCAAGTATCCAAGATAGCAAAGAATAAATAATAATTGATATAATTCCCTGTACAAATAGAGCGAGTAAAAAGAGGATTTTCTTCACGAATCAATTATATTTTGCTATTTTCGTATAATATAATATCCAGAACCAAACATCCCTTTTTGGAAGGTGTTCGTTATCTTTTGGATATGTTTGTTGGTGGATCAAAAATAGCCATTATATAGTATTCCAACATTGTCTTTTCTCAGATTGCGATTGTACATCTGTATGCGAATTGGATTGCTAGGATAACGCCAACTGTTAATAATAGGATTTCAGCTAAAGTATATAGGGTTAAGAACATCTATTTCTCCTTTCCTTTACTATAAGATCCTTTAATCGAGGGCCAGAGAGACAGATCTAATGTGCTACATTTATTTCTTCTACCCTGTAAAATAGACAGAGGAAAGCAGAATTAAATATCTCATCAAATTAATTTTCGACAAATCTCCCGGTTGAAGACAAGATTGTCATGTAATCTACATATCTTTTAAGTTGGTTTGACATTCCGAATTGCATTAGTTCCCCTCATTTATAAAATAACTTCACTTAATATGTAAACAAATATACCTTTGGGTAACTATATACTATAAATACCATATTCATCCATAAATTAATACAAATAAACCATAGACCTTTGAAAAATAAACTATTGGATCATTTAGAAGAATGTCTATAGTTTAATAGTCATGAAATTGCTTAGGGATTTGTCCGGTAGTTAAAGGTGGTTTACCTGGTCTGCCCCTTTGACCCCTATTCCGAACAAAGTCCCTATTCTTCACTTACACAACTCATCCAATTTTCCTATCCTGAAACATAATTTCATTACCGTAGACTCATGGGTATCACAAGGTAATTATGGTAATATTTACATGTATAAAAATGGATTTTATTTTGCGATTAAAGGGTATAGCTTCACTAAAAGTATAGGTAGAGGTGAATAAAGTAATGAATTCGGATAAAGTCAGAGATTTAGCCAGTGTGTTTCAAAAGTCTTCTGATGCGATAAAGACGGATGAGTCTAAACTAATGCAAAGTTTCCAAATAAATACTGATTCGTGGTCTGGAGAAGCACGGACGAAATTCGATGCTCTTCTTGATGAGGCGGGAGTTTTATTCCAACGACATTCAGATAATTTATACAACATAAGCCAAGAATTGCAAAGCGCAGCTTATGAGGTGGACAGAGTAAGAGAAGAGATAGAGAGGCAAAGAGAATTGGAGAGGCTTGCTAGGCTAGGAATGGGGTAGAACGAGGATTTTTTTAGGCTAATGACGTTAGTAAAAAAGGAAGTGAGAGAATGACAAAAATATCAGTAAATCCTGATCACTTAGAGGAGCTTGCCAATGATTTTGTTCTGCACCTCTCAAGAATTGAACAAGAGTACAAGGACCTTCATATGGAGCTCTTTAATCTTATAAACAGTGCACCTGCTGAATATCGCCATTGCTTCGCCCATGTAGGCGATCCATGGGGCACGGGAAATCGCTTATCCTCTCTCTTAAGTGAAATGGAAATTGACCTTCGCATGACGGCCAACAAATTGTCGGATGCCGACAACCTAGTTGGTAAGCTTTATAAATTGCACGAAAGGTACGGCTCCATCACGGCGTTAGGGGCATTGGCTACAAAACAACTAACCTACTACGGGCTCGGCTTCACACAATTTACCAAAAACTCAGCAGGTTCATTTACATACAAGCACATGAGCACTCTACACCAGATTTCAGATGCAATCGATAACTCAAAGCTAAGAACACCAGCAAGAGCGCTACTCAACCCAACATATCTAACGGCAAAATATAAAAACGCCTCCTTCGCGGACCTAGTTCATAAGAAGGTAGCAAAGTATTTGCCTGGGGATGTTGTAAATTTCACAGAAAGTACGAGGGGAATGTTTGAGGCATTTAAACGTGGAGCGATAGATCAGACTATGTTTAAATCATTTGTTCAAACGGGATCAAAATTTGCTCGA